>NZ_JBIAHG010000004.1:381600-613836 GCF_042870385.1 Streptomyces sp. NPDC006602
CCCGTGCGGGGGGGGGGCTCCTGCCCCCCTCCTTTACCCCCCCCCCCCCCCCCCCCGCCCCCGCGCCCCCCCCCCCCCCCCCCCCCCCCCCCCCCCCCCCCCCCCGGGGCATTCCGGGACCGCGGCGCTTGCGACGGAACCTGGAACGCCCTTCCCTCAGGTCGAGACGGGGTCCCGGCTCCTTCACCACCGCACTGGCTCGCCCACCGCCGCGGTCCCTGCCCTGCCCACGCCCGTATGACCGGTCGACCACCCCAATTCGTCCGGGTCGCCGGTGGTCGGGCGCGGGCAGGGAGTTCGGGGCGCGCCGGAGTGGATTCCGGGCGGCGCCGACGCCTGGGCGCGACAGGACAGTTGTCGGCGCCGACGCCGCCCGGAGCTTGGGGGAGGGGCGTCACACCTGGGCGCCGGACAAGCGCTCCACCGCACGCAGCAGCGCCGAGTGGTCGAGCCCGCCGTCGCCCTGCGCACGCAGGCTCGCGACCAGCTGGGCGACCACGGCGCCGACGGGCAGGGCCGCACCGACGTTGCGGGCGGCGTCGGTGACGATGCCCATGTCCTTGTGGTGCAGGTCGACCCGGAAGCCCGGATGGAAGTCGCGGTTCAGGAAGTTGTCCTTCTTGCGCGTCAGCACCGTGGAGCCGGCCAGTCCGCCGTTGAGGACGTCCAGCGCCGCCTTCAGGTCCACGCCCGACTTCTCCAGGAAGACCACTGCCTCGGCGCACGCCTGGATGTTCACGGCGACGATCAGCTGGTTCGCGGCCTTCACGGTCTGGCCCGAGCCGTGCGGACCGCACAGCACGATGGTCCTGCCGAGCGCCTCGAAGATGGGCTCGGCCTGGTCGAAGTCGGCCTGCTCGCCGCCGACCATGATGGACAGCACGGCTTCGACGGCACCGGCCTCGCCGCCGGACACGGGCGCGTCGAGGACGCGGATGCCCTTCTCCGCGGCCGCCTTCGCGAGGTCCACGGACGTCTGCGGGGTGATCGAGGACATGTCGATCAGCAGCGCGCCGGACCGCGCGTTCTCCAGGATGCCGTCCGGGCCGTACGCGATCGCCTCGACCTGCGGGGACGCGGGCACCATCGTGATCACGACGTCGGCGTCCCGGACGGCCTCGGCGATCGAACCGGCCGCGGTGCCGCCGGCGGCGGCCAGTCGGTCGAGCTTGTCCTGTTCCAGGGTGAAGCCGGTGACGTCGTAACCCGCCTTGATCAGGTTCTCGGACATGGGGGAGCCCATGATGCCGAGGCCTATCCAAGCGATCTTGGGGAGGTTGGTGGTCATGAGGGTGCCTCTCTGACTGCTTTTTCTACGTCTGTGAGTCGCCGCTCAGCGAGCGGCTCGGGCCTCGGCCGGCAGCCAGTCGAACGCCTCCGCGCTCGGACGGTCGCCCGGCTTGTACTCCAGGCCGACCCAGCCCTCGTAACCGGCCTTCGCGAGTCGGCCGAGGAGGTCTTCGAGGGGGAGCGAGCCCGTGCCGGGCGCACCGCGCCCGGGGTTGTCGGCGATCTGCACATGGCCGGTCTTCGCGGCGTACCGCTCGATCACCGACGGCAGGTCCTCGCCGTTCATCGACAGGTGGTAGAGGTCCATCAGGAACCGCGCGTTGCCGAGGCCGGACGCCTGGTCGACCTTGTCGACGATTCCCACGGCGGCGGGTGCGCTCACCAGCGGGTACAGCGGCGACTCGGGCTTGTTGAGGGCCTCGATCAGCAGGATCGCGCCGATCCGGTCGGCGGCCCGGGCCGCGAGCACCAGGTTCTCCAGCGCGAGCGCGTCCTGCTCGGCCGGGTCCACGCCCTCGACGCGGTTGCCATAGAGCGCGTTGAGGGCCTTGCAGCCCAGTGACTCGGCGAAGCCGGCCGCCACGTCGATGTTGGCGCGGAACCGCTCCGACTCCTCGCCCGGGATCGACAGGGCACCCCGGTCCGGGCCGGGCAGCTGCCCGGCGTAGAAGTTCAGCCCGGTGAGCCGGACGCCCGCGTCCTCGATCGCCTTCTTCAGGGCGTCGAGCTCGGACCGCTCGGGGGTGGCGGAGTCGATCCAGGGCCACCACAGCTCGACCGCCGTGAAGCCGGCCGCGGCGGCGGCCGCGGGGCGCTCCAGGAGCGGGAGTTCGGTGAAGAGGATCGACAGGTTGACGTTGAAGCGCTGCTCTGCGAATCCCATGGGGGTCCGGCGCTCCCTTCCATATCGAGCAATTCCGTATTACGGAAGTTAGTTTCTGCGCAATGGAAGATTGCCTGGGGACGGGGAGGAGTGTCAAGAGCGCACACCCAAAAAAGGCCCCCGCGCGGGTGCGCGGGGGCAGGGGGAACGGACTGATCACAGCGCGTCGACGGCGCTCACCTTCCAGCCCGCCGAGGTGCGTGCCATCGTCATCCGCACCCGGTTGAGATCCACCCGGGAACCCGAGACCTGGGTGCTCTGGGTGACCTGGTTGACGAAGAGCAGCACCATGACCTGGTCCGGGGAGGCCGATACGACGGAGGCCGTGGCGACCGTCGCCTTCACCACCCCGTGGTACTTCTCGGCAGTCGGCCCGACCACGCCGGCGGTCGTCTTCCGGTACTCGTCGCGGAAGCCCCCGGTCAGCCGGGTGCGGGCCCGGGTGAAGTCCTGGTCCAGATGCCGGTAGTCGTACGACAGCACGACAGGCGCCGCCTTCCGCGCGGCCGCGAGCGCCTCCGCCCTGGCGTCGTGCGTCTGCTGCCCCTCCCGGTACTGCCAGCCGAGTACGCCGACGGCGCCCAGGCTCGCCGCGAGCAGGACACCCAGGACCGCGGTGGACAGCCTCCGCCGACGGGACACGTCCCGTTCCTCCGGCGCGTCCTCGGTGAGGGACTCCGGCGACGGCTCGGGCGGGTCGGCCCAGCCGTTCCCCGGGGCCTCGATGAGCACGGTGCGTCCCGAGAGCGGTTCCTCGGATCGCCCGGTCGCCCCCTCGTCGTCGGTCGCCGGGCCGAGTTCGTGGTGGCCGCGATCGGCGCGCTTGGCCGCCGCGCGGGCGGCCGCGGTCATGGTGTGCCGGGTGCCCGATCCGGAGCCGCGGCCCCGCGTCGTCGTCCTCGCCATGCTCGTACTCCTCACTGGTGGTGCCGGTCAGCCGACGAACTCGACGTCGGAGGTCAGCCAGCGGCCGCTGCGCTGTACCAGGTCGAGCTGCAGCCGGTAGGTGCGCGCCTCCCCCTTGGGCACGGCGGTGTTGGTCACCTTGCTGTCGGCGACGACCAGGACGCGGGCCGAGTGCTCGTCGGATCGGACGATGCCCGCTTCGAGGACCTGGCCCGCGGACACGGACCTGTTCTCGGCGACGAGTTCGGTCAGCTGCCTGGTCTGCGCGGTGAACTGCTTCTTGAAGTCGCCGGTTGCGCTCTTGAGCACGTTCGCGCTGTCCCGGTCGTAGTGCCGGTAGTCGAGCGAGGTGAAGTTCAGCGCCGACTGGCGGGCCGCGGCCAGGATGTCCTGGCGCCGCTGCTCGGCCTCGTGCTGTTCGTAGAGACCGAGGCTCAGCCAGATCGTCAACGCGGTGGTGAGGACGGTCGCCACGACGAGCCCCACCGGCCAGGCCCTGCCCGACAGAGCCCTTCTCACGGCCCTTCTTGTCGCCCTTGTCATGCCATCGGTCCGACGAGCAGCCATTGCCACGACTCCTTTCCGAATACGGCCTGTTGACCGCCCGTCGAGCCGATCTCGACGAGCCTTCCGTCCGGGCCGGCGGCGGTGCCGGTCTCCGGGTCGTACGGCGTGACGTACGCCGCCTGGTTCGCGCCATCGGAAGCGGACGTCGCGCCGGGGGCGTTCTGCGCGCCCCGCACCGACGTCTCGCTCCCGCGCGGGGCCGTGCAGCGCGCCTCGGTGTTCGCCTCGCGGGTGCCGGTGTCCGCGGGGTCGCGTCGTGCCGTCCCGTAGCCCTGGGTGCACGCGGGCGGGTCGTCGGCGTTGACCACCAGGCCGAAGTGGGTGGTGCCGTCGCCCGGGAGGACGCTGTAGCTGCCGGCGACCATCAGCGGGAAGGTGACCAGCGCCTGCTCGACGCCGGGCAGCCGCGCCAGGGTGACCTGGCCGCCGCTGATCAGGTTGGCCAACAGCACCGACAGTCGCGGCCCGGTCGACTTCAGCAGCGAGTTCACCTGCTGCGCGGCCGGAGTCGCGTTGCCGATCAGCTTGCGCAGGTCCCCGTCGCTCGACTTCAACTGCGCGGTGAGCGCGGCCAGGTCACGGGCGAACGACCTGATCGACGAGCCCTGGTCGGCCTGCGTCTTGAGGACCTTTTGCGAGTCCTCGATCAGCGCGATCGTCTCGGGCAGCGACTCGGACGCCGACTCGACGAGCGTGTTGCCCGAGTCCACCAGCCGGCTCAGGTTCGGTCCGGTGCCGGAGAAGGCCTTGTCCAACTCGTCGACGGTGACCCGCAGATCGTCCTTGCCGACGGAGTTCACCAGCCGGTCCAGGGCGAGCACGAGGTCCGTCGTGGGCAGCGGCACGCGGGTGCTGCCGCGTGGGATGGCGCTGCCCTCGAGCAGATACGGGCCGTGGGAGGTACGCGGCTGCAGATCGACGTACTGCTCGCCCACCGCCGAACGGTTCGCCACCACGGCGAGGGCGTCAGCGGGGATGCGCGGCGCCCCGTCGTCGATGTCGAGGGCGACCGAGACGCCGTCGGCGCCGGTCAGCCGCAGCGCGCCGACGCGGCCCACCGGCACCCCGCGATAGGTGACCTCCGCGCCGGGGAAGATGCCCCCGGAGTCGGCGAAGTCCGCCCGCACGGTGTAGCCGCGGTCCAGGACGGCGTCCACCAGGCCGGTGTACTCGGCGCCGACGTACGAGACCCCGACCGCGGTGACGGTGGCGAAGGCGAGCAGCTGGGCCTTGACCGTACGTGTGATCACGGCTGAACCCCTTTCAGCATCAGCTCCGCGAGCTCCAGGTCGATGCCCTCGGGCAGGCCTGCCTCGGTGCGGTAGCCACTGCTGCACACCGGCGGGCACAGCAGGTCGCCGCCGTCCGAGGAAACCGAGGGGGACGGCAGAGCGGGTGTGCTCGGCAGGGCGGTGGGCGTCGGGACGGTGGGCAGGTCCGGGAGGCCGGGCACGTCGGGCGGCTCGGGCTCGGCGGAGTCACCGTTCCCCCCGCCGGAGCCGGGCTCGTCCGTCAGGTTCCCGTAGAGGCCGGCCAGATCGAGGTCGGCGGTGAGGTGGAGGTTGACGTAGTCACCCTTGATGGCGTCCACCGCGTTGCGTGGGAAGGGATAAGTGGTCAGCAGCTCGAGGGAGTCGGGCAGGTCGTCGCCCGCCTTGTTCAGCTGCCGCAGGATCGGGGCGAGCTGCTTCAGGTTCGCGACCGTGTCGTCGTGCGAGGCGGTGACCACCTTGGTGCCCGTCCTGCCGAGCTTCGACAGGGCGGTGAGCATCCTCGTCAGGTCACGCCGCTGGTCGGCAAGGACCTTCAGGGCGGGCGGCATCGTGTCGACGGCCTCGGCGATCGTCTTCTTCTCCTTCGCCAGCCGCCCCGCGAGCCGGTCGACGGCCTGCAGGGCACGGACGATGTCCCGGCGCTGGTCGTCCAGCCCGCCGATGAACGTGTTCAGCTCCTTGAGCAGGGACCTGACCCGGTTCTCCCGCCCGTCCAGGGCCTTGTTCAGCTCCACGGTGATCGTCTTGAGCTGGGCCACTCCGCCGCCGTTGAGCAGCGCGGACAGGGCGGACAGCACCTCCTCGATCTCCGGGTTGCGACCGCTGCGGGACAGCGGGACGCGGTCGCCGTCGCCGAGCCGGCCCACGGGTTGCGTGCCGGTCGGGGCGGAGAGCGCCACGTACTTCTCGCCGAGCATGCTGGTCTGCCGCAGCTCGGCCACCGCGTTGGCGGGCAGCTTCACCGAGTCCGCGACCCGCAGCCGCACGCGCGCGTGCCAGCCGTCCAGCTCCACCTTCTCCACGGCCCCGACGGTCACGTCGTTGACCTTCACCGCCGACTGCGGCACCAGGTCGAGGACGTCCCGGAACTCGACGGTGACGTGGTACGCGTGCCCGTCCGCGGCGGCACCGCCGGGCAGCGGGACGTCGTACCAGCCGTTGAACTCGCAGCCGGACAGCAGCAGCGAACCGGCCACGGCCCAGGCGACCGGCCCGCCCTTGCGCCGTACGCTCATGCGCTCGCCCCCAGGATTCCGCCGAGCGTCCGGTCGACCGTGCCGGTGACCGCCGGGCCCTGCGGCACCTTGGGCAGGGAGTCGAACAGCTCCCTCAACTCCTTGCAGTCGGTCACGTCCCCGGTGGTCTTCAGCACGGAGCACAGCAGCGCAGCCGGATCCTGGGGCTGATTCGCGTTGTTGCGGGTGTCGAGGGTGCCCGCGGCCGGGTTGTAGGCGTTGTTCAGGTTCGACAGTCCCGTGGGCGCGACCTCCAACAGCTCCGCCAGCGCCGCCCGTTGGGTGACGAGCACCCGGGTCACCTTGCTGAGGCCCCGCACGTTCGAGGTCAGCGAGTTCTTGTTGTTCTTCACGAAGTCGGACACATCGCCGAGCGCCGTCCCCAGGTTCTTCAGGGCGGCCGCGAGGTCCTCGCGTTCGCCCGCGAGCTGCTCGGCGACCTCGGCGAGGCTGGTGTCGAACGACCGCACGCTCTTGTCGTCGGCGGCCAGCGCCGCCGTGAACACCTGCAGGTTCCGGACCGTGCCGAAGAGATCGGTACGGCCGTCGGACAGCGTGGTGACCGCCTCCGAGAGGTCCTCGACCGTCTGGTTGAGGTGTGCGCCCTGCCCGTCCAGGTTGTCGGCGCTCACCCCGAGCAGCCGGGACAGTGAGCCGTCCTTGTTCGCACCCTCGGGGCCGAGCGACTCGGCCGTGGTGTGCAGGCTGTCGAAGATGCGGTCCAGTTCGACGGGTACGGCCGTGCGCGACTCGGGGATGACGTCGCCGTCCCGCATCGCCGGACCGCTGCGGTACACCGGCAGCAGCTGTACGTAACGGTCGCTGACCACCGAGGAGTTGATGATCGCGGCCCGCGCGTCGGCCGGGACCTTGCGGCCGCCTTCGTACTCCAGCTCCACCCGCACCCGGTCGCCCTCCGGCGTGATCTTCTCGACCTCGCCGATCCGGACGCCGAGGACACGGACGTCCGAGCCGGGGTAGATGCCGACGGTGCGCGGGAAGTACGCGGTGACCCGGACGGGCTCGGAGCGCGGCCACAGCGCGTAGGTGAGTGCGCCGACGAGGACGAGTGCGGTGACCACGGCCACGCGTTTCTTCAGGTTGTTCACTGCGCGCCTCCCGTGCGCGGCACCACCGGAGCGGCGACCAGGTTCTGGACGTAGGAGTCGAACCAGCGGCCGTTGCCGAGAGTGTTGGTGAAGAGCCGCACATAGGGCGCGAGCAGCTTGACGCTCCGGTCGAGGCTCGACTGATTGCGTTCGAGCATCTCGACCACGCGGCCCAGGCCCTTGAGCGCGGGCCCGATCTCCTTGTCGTTGTCCTCGACCAGGCCGGAGAGCTCGACGCCGAGCGCGGCGGAGCTCTTCAGCAGGGTGTGGATCGCCTCGCGCCGCTTGCTGATCTCCTTGAACAACGCGTCGCCGTCCTTCACCAGGGCGGTGAAGTCCTCGGAGCGCTCGGCCAGCACGCCCGTGACGCCGTTCGCGTGGTCGAGCAGCTCCCTGAGCTCCTTGTCGCGTGAGGCGACCGTCCGGGAGATCTTCGACAGGCCCTTGATGGACGCGCGTACCTCGGCGGGCGAGTCCTGGAAGGTGGTGGAGATGGTGTCCAGGGCCGTGGCCAGCCGGTCGGTGTCGACCTCCTCGGTCGTGGTGGTCAGGTCGCTGAAGGCCTGTACGACGTCGTACGCCGGAACCGTGCGCCCGAGCGGTATCTCGGTGCCGGGCTTCAGCTGCCCCGGCCCCTTGGGGCGCAGCGCGAGGTACTTCGCGCCGAGGATCGTCTTGACGCGGATCGACGCGCCGGTGTCGGTGCCGAACCCCGGATCGTCCTTGATCTTGAAGGTGACCCTGACGTGGTCGCCGTCCAGATCGACGTCCTCGACCTTGCCGACCTTGACCCCGGCGATCCGCACCTCGTCGCCGGGCCCCAGGCCGCCCGCCTCCGAGAAGGCGGCGCTGTACGTCTCGCCGTCGCCGATCAGCGGCAGGCTGTCGGCGTTGAACGCGGCGACGGTCAGCAACGCGAGCGTGGTGAGGCCGACGGATCCGACCACCACGGGATTTCGCTCACGGAACGGGGTCAGGCGTGGGCGGCGTCCAAGGATGCGCTTCGTCATGCGCCGCACCTCGCCCTCGCCACGTGCAGGTCGGGTGTGAGTACCTCCCGCGTCTTCGGCAGCACGATCCGGCCGTCGAAGTCGCAGAGGTAGAAGTTGAACCACGAGCCGTAGGACGCCGTCCCCGTCAGCTCGTTCAGCTTGTTCGGCAGCCGCTTCAGCACGCCCTCCACGGTCTCCTGGTTGTCGTTCAGCGTTCCGGTGAGATCGGTCAGCTCGGCGATGTCGTCCTTGAGCGGCGGACGCGCGTCCTTCAGCAGCCCCGACGTGGCCTCGGTCAGGTCGCCGATGCTCACCAGCGACTCCCCGATGGGCTTGCGGTCGGCGGACAGCCCCGAGATCACCCGGCGCAGCTGCTCGATCAGCCCGGAGAAGCGGCCGCCGCGCCTGTCGAGGGTCTCCAGCACCGTGTTGAGGTTGTCGACCACCGAACCGATCAGTTTGTCGCGGTCGGCCAGTGTCGTGGTGAGCGAAGCCGTGTGCACGAGCAGGCTGTTGACGGTTCCGCCCTCGCCCTGCAGTGTCCTGATGATCTCGGTGGCCAGCTGGTTGACGTCCTTCGGGCTGAGCGCGGCGAACAACGGCTTGAAGCCGTTCAGCAGCGCGTTGAGGTCCAGCGCCGGCTGGGTGCGCGACAGCGGGATGGTGGCGCCGGGCTTCAGCCGGGTGCCGTCGCCCGCGCCCTCGCTGAGGGCGACGTACCGCTGTCCGACCAGGTTCCGGTAGCGGATGACCGCGCCCGTGCCGGTGAGCAGCGGCCGGTCCGTGCTGACCGTGAAGGTGATCTCCGCCAGCGTCCGGTCCTTGATCCGGATGCCCTCGACCTCGCCGACCCGCACCCCGGCCACCCGGATGTCGTCGCCCTCCTCCAGGCCGGTGACGTCGCTGAACACCGCGAGATACCTGCGCTCGGGGGTGAGGGAGATGTTGACGATGGTGGCGGCCAGCAGGGACGTCGCCAGGACGGTCACCACGGCGAACAGGCTGAACTTGATCAGCGGGGCAGCGGTCTGCCGGGCTTCGGTGCTCCTCATGCGACGCTCACCGCCGTACCGCGCGCCATCGGCCCGAACAGGAGTGTCGTGACCGGCGGCACCTCGTCGGCGGGCACGCCCAGGACGGGCGCCACGAGCGAGCCGACGGCACGCTGCTCGGCCCGGGTGGCGGAGACGCCCGGTGGACCGGACGAACTCCCCGACCTCGAACCGTCGTTGAGGTGGGCCCCGGGCGCCGGCACCGGAGGATGCGGCAGATCACGGCAGTTCGGCCCCGACCGCTCGCCGTAACGCGGCTCCTCACCGGGCTCGTACGCCCCCTGCGACCGTACGACCTCCAGCGTGATGTGCATCTTTCCGCCCCGGAACGCCTCCTCGGAGACCTTCTCCTGACGGACCAGGCCTGCGAGCAGGCACGGGTACTCGGGGGAGTAGCGGGCGAAGAGCGCGAGGGTGGGGCGGGAGACCCGGCCCAGGGTGATGAGCCGGTCGCCGTTCGCGGCGAGGAAGTCGTCCGCGGTGCCGGCGACGGTGGCGGTCGTGGTGAGGGCGGACGCGAGCCGGTCCCGCTCCTCGACCAGGGTGCGGCTGGTGGTCACGGTGTTGCGCAGGATCTCCATCAGGTCGGGCGCCGCGTCGCCGTAGACCTCGGCGACGTCGGCGAAGCGTGCGATGTCCTCCGTCAGGGACGGCAGGTGCGGATTGAGGCGGCGCAGGTAGGCCTCCACGCGTGTGAGGTTGTCGCCGATCCGGTCGCCGCGTCCCTCGAGGGCGGTGGCGAACGCGGAGAGCGTGGCGTTGAGCTTGCCGGGCTGCACGGTCCGCAGCAGTGGCAACAGGTCGTTCATCAGCTGCTGGAGCTCGATGCCGACGCGGGTGCGGTCCTGGGTGATGACGTCCCCGGCACGGATGGGCCGGGCCGAGGAGTGCGCGGAGCGCTCGGGCGCGACCAGGTCGACGTACTTCTCGCCGAACAGCGTCTTGGGCAGCAGGCGTGCGTGCACGTCGGAGGGGATGTGCGCCACGTACTCCGGTTTGAGCGCGATGTCGAGCGTCGCCTTCGTGCCGTCGGCGCGCACCTCGCGCACCTCGCCGACCAGCAGCCCGCGCAGCTTGACGTCGGCCCGCGGATCGAGCTGGTTGCCGAGGCTGTCGGCCTCCAGGGTGATCCGCACGACCGGCGTGAACGCCTGCCGGTAGACGGCGACGGACAGCGACAGCAGCAGAGCCAGCACCGCGAGGAACACCACGCCGTACAACCGCAGTCTCACCACTCTCATACGGCTCACCCCGCAATCCGTACGGTCGTGCTGGCGCCCCAGATCGCCAGCGACAGGAAGAAGTCCAGGACGTTGATCGCGACGATCGAGGTCCGTACCGCGCGCCCCACCGCCACGCCGACGCCCGCCGGGCCGCCGCTCGCGTAGTAGCCGTAGAAGCAGTGCACCAGGATGATCAGGACGGCGAAGACGAGCACCTTCCCGAACGACCACAGCACGTCGACCGGCGGCAGATACTGCGCGAAGTAGTGGTCGTAGGTGCCCGCCGACTGCCCGTAGTAGCCGGTGGTGATGGTGCGGGCGGCGAGGTACGAGGACAGCAGGCCGACCACGTACAGCGGGACCACGGCGACGAACCCGGCGATCATCCGGGTGGTCACCAGGAACGGCAGCGAGGGCACGCCCATGACTTCGAGGGCGTCCGTCTCCTCGCTGATCCGCATCGCGCCGAGCTGCGCGGTGAACCCGGCGCCGACCGTCGCGGACAGGGCGAGCCCGGCCACCAGCGGCGCGATCTCCCGGGTGTTGAAGTACGCCGACAGGAACGCCACGAAGTTGGAGGTGCCGAGCTGGTTGAGCGCGGCATACCCCTGCAAGCCCACCTCAGTGCCGGTGAAGAACGACAGGAACGCGATGACACCGACCGTGCCGCCCACGACGGCGAGGGCGCCGCGGCCGAAGCTCACCTCGGCGAGCAGCCGCAGGATCTCCTTCTTGTGGCGGCGCACGGTACGGCCGGTCCAGGCCAACGACCGCCCGTAGAAGGACAGCTGGGCACCCAGCTCCTCCAGACCTCTCAGCAGCGCCATGCCTCAGCCCCTCTGGGGAACGACTTGGAAGTACACGGCGGTCATCACGAAGTTCGTCACGAACAGCAACATGAAGGTGATCACCACCGACTGGTTCACGGCGTCGCCCACGCCCTTCGGGCCGCCCTTCGCCGTAAGTCCCTTGTACGAGGCGACGATCGCCGCGATCGCCCCGAACACCAGCGCCTTGATCTCCGCCGCCCACAGGTCGGACAGCTGGGCGAGGGTGGTGAAGGAGGCGAGATAGGCGCCCGGAGTGCCGTTCTGCAGCACGACGTTGAAGAAGTAGCCGCCCGCGACACCCACCACCGACACCAGCCCGTTGAGCAGCACCGCCACCAGCATCGACGCCAGGACACGCGGCACGACCAGCCGGTGGACGGGGTCGATGCCCAGCACCTGCATCGCGTCGATCTCCTCGCGGATCTTCCGTGCCCCGAGGTCCGCGCAGATCGCCGTGCCGCCGGCGCCCGCGATCAGCAGCGCGGTGACGATCGGCGAGGCCTCCCGCAGCACCGCGAGCACCGAGGCGGCCCCCGCGAAGGACTGGGCGCCGAGCTGCCGGGTCAGACTGCCGATCTGCAGTGCGATGACCGCGCCGAAGGGGATGGACACCAGGGCCGTCGGCAGGATGGTGACGCTCGCGATGAACCAGGCCTGCTGGATGAACTCCCTTGCCTGGAAGGGCCGTCGGGGGATGGTCCGGACGACGTCCAGTGCCATCGCGAAGAGACGCCCCGAGTGCCGCAGCGCTCCGGTCGGTGACAGGCTCATGCGTCGGCCACCTCCGTCCGGTGCGGCGCCGCCTCCCGGTCGGCGATCGCCTGCCAGCGGGGCGGGCGGGTGATGCCCGGCCCCGGCAGCAGGCGGGGAGTCAGCGCCTGACTGCCGGGAGACCGTGTGTACCCGCCGTCGCCGAGCGCGGCCAGCTCCTGCTCGACCTGTGCGGCGTCCTTCTCCTCCGCCATGCCGATCGGGCCCTGCATCCGGCCGTTCAGGAACTGCCGTACGACGGGCTCGTCGCTGGTCAGCAGCTGTTCGCGCGGCCCGAACATGACCAGCTCCCGCCGGAACAACAGCCCGATGTTGTCCGGCACCTGGCGGGCGGAGGCGATGTCGTGCGTGACGATCAGGAAGGTGGCGTCGATCTGGGCGTTGAGGTCGACGATGAGCTGGTTGAGATACGCGACGCGCACCGGGTCCAGGCCCGAGTCGGGCTCGTCGAAGAGGATGATCTCCGGGTCGAGGACGAGGGCCCGGGCCAGCCCGGCCCGCTTGCGCATCCCGCCGGAGATCTCGCCGGGCAGCTTGTCCTCGGAGCCGATCAGCCCGACCATGTCCATCTTCTCCAGCACGATGCGCCGGATCTCGCTCTCGGGCTTGCGGGTGTGCTCGCGCAGCGGGAAGGCGATGTTGTCGTACAGGTTCATCGAGCCGAAGAGCGCGCCGTCCTGGAACAGCACGCCGAAGAGCTTCCGCACCTCGTAGAGGTCGTGCTCACGCAGCTTGGTGATGTCCCGGCCCGCGACCCGGACCGAGCCGCGGTCCGGCTTCAGCAGTCCGACGAGCGTCTTCAGGAACACCGACTTGCCCGTGCCGGAGGGGCCGAGCATGACCGAGACCTCCCCGGCGGGCAGCGTCAGCGAGACGTCCTGCCAGATGACCTGGTGACCGAAGGACTTGGTCAGCCCTTCCACGCAGATCTCGACACCCATCCGGTTCACCCTTCGGCCCATGGAGCAGCTCTGACATCTGCTCTACGGGCAGGGGCGGGGTGTCCGTCGCTGGGGAGTGGAACTTTTTTTCGAGCGGATGCGCCCGGATCTAGCGGAGCGGGCTCGGGGTGGGCGCGTCGATCGAGGACAGGGGCGTCGGTACGCCGGCGGAGTCCGGGATCGTGGACACGGCGGACTCGACCGGCACGACCGCCTCGTCGGGTGTGACCGGCAGCTCCGGGACCCCGGGCACGCTGGGTGTCACGGACGCGCTCGGTATCCCGGGCAGCCGCAGGACCTCGGGAACCTCCGGTGCCGACAGGTCGGGCAGTGGCGAGAGAGCGACCTCCGGCAGG
Organism: Streptomyces sp. NPDC006602; assembly: GCF_042870385.1. NCBI lineage: Bacteria > Bacillati > Actinomycetota > Actinomycetes > Kitasatosporales > Streptomycetaceae > Streptomyces > Streptomyces sp. NPDC006602. Next base: position 395,030 of record NZ_JBIAHG010000004.1, read on the forward strand.
GGTGGCACCGACAGGGGGACGAGTGACTGCTCACCGGCCGACAGGGGGGCCGCCCCCGGCCCGGGAGCCGGTGTCGCGTCCGCGACCTGCCCCGCGTCCGGAGCCTCGGCCCGGCCGGAGCCGTCGGGCCGGAGCGCCTGCGCGGGCCCCGACACGGTGGGCCGTGGAGCCGACCCCTGTCCGTGTCCGTCGTACGCGTACGGCAGCACGAGCCCGGCCACCGCCAGGGTCGCCGCCGTGGAGGCGGCCGCCAGGGCCTGCGCCTTCCCACCCCCGCGAGGCTGTCCCCGCCCGATGAGGAACAGCGCGAATCCGAGCGTCGCCGCCAGGGAGTTGCGCAGCGTCCGCCGGGCCCGGGCCAGCAACGACTCGACGGTCCGGTAACTCAGCCCCATCCGGACGGCGACCTGCCCGACGTCGAGGTCCTCGGACCTCAGCCGCAGCGCCTCCGCCTGGCGGGCGGGCAGCTCCCCGCTGCGCACGGCAAGCCATTTGGCCTCGGCCCGGTCGCACACCACCTCTTCGACGGGCGCCGGTCCGGGTGCGATCAGCGTCGGACTGGTGCGGACCTCGGCCTCGCGGTTGACCTGCCGGTAGCGGTCCACGCACAGCCGCATCGTCACCGTCGTCAGCCAGGCCGCGAGCCGCTCCTCGTCCAGGCCGGGGCGTTCCGCGGCGCGCAGCATCGCCTCGTGCACGGCGTCCTCGGCGTCCTCGAGGCTCATCGACCTGCGCCGAGCCACCCTGAGCAGGTGCTCGCGGTGGCTCCACATGCGCTGCCAACGGTCGTCGTCCATCTGCGTGTCCGCAGGCATGTCCGTCGCCATGAGGGCCCCTTCGCGCTCGCCCGCCGGTTCGTACCGTCCGGCGGGCAGCGAGATTACCGCCCGGTAGCCGCGGTTGTGGAGGGGGAGGAGGCCATCGAGTCCCCCCTGTTACAGGTCAGCTCTCACTGGTCAGCGGACCGCCGCTGGGCAACAGGCCGTCGGTGGGCAGTTCGACGCCCGTCCCGGGCGCGGGCAGCAGCGGCTCCTCTGCTCCCTCGGTCCCGGCCGCCGGGCGGGACCGGGCGGGCGTCGGTGAGGCCGGGGGCGACGGGGTACCAGACGGGGTGGTGCTCGGACGGGTGGGACGGGCGGACGGTGTCGGTGCCGGCTTCGGCGTGGTGGCCGGCCCCGACGCCTCCGGGCGGGAGGAGGCCTCCGCGACGCCGTCCGGCACCACACGATGGCCTTCCAGGAAGTACGTGTACCAGGCCCTGACCGTGCGCAGATACGCCTGCGAGTGGTTGTAGCCGAGGATGGCCGCGTCCAGGGCGCCGGAGACGGACAGGTCCGCTCCGCCCGCACACAGATAGCGACCGGCGGAGAGCGCCGCATCGAAGACGTTGCCCGGGTCGGCCCGCCCGTCGCCGTTGCCGTCCGCTCCCCAGCGGGCCCAGGTCGACGGAATGAACTGCATCGGACCGACCGCGCGGTCGTACACCGTGTCCCCGTCGTAGGCGCCGCCGTCGGTGTCCCGGATCACGGCGAAGGCGCCGCCGTCCAGGCGCGGTCCGAGGATCGGCGGCACGGTCGTACCGTCCGCGGTCACCCGGCCGCCCCCGGCCTGCCCGGACTCCACCTGGCCGATCGCGGCCAGCACCTGCCACCGCAGGCGACAGCCGGGCGCCTCGCTCGCCAGCCGGGTCTCGGCCCGCCGATAGGCGGCGAACACGCTCGCCGGCAGCGCGGCGCCCACCGCCCGCGCCCGCGTCGCCCCCTCCCGGGTCCGCAGCGGCGGCAGCGCCGTGCGGTACGGGGCGTCGCCGGACACGCTCGGCCCGGGTGCGGCGGGCGTCCGCGGCGCGGGTGCCAGGACCCGTGCCTGCGTCGCCCCCGGTGCCTGTGACGCGGTCAGCGCCGCCATCGCCGCCGCCGCGATCGCCGTACCTCTGGCGCCTCTGACTCTGTGCCCTGCCACGTTGCGTTCCCCTCCCGGTGAGCTCTCCTTGTCTGCTCTACGCGGCGAAGAGGCGGGTCCGTCGCCGGGATCCCGGGTCCGGCGGGCCTGCCCGGAAATCCGTGCGGCGCGTTAGGTTGTGCGCGTGCGATTGAGAGTGGAGTTCACGACCGAGCCCTTCGACCTCGACGAGGCGCCCGCGCACGCCCTGGTGGCCCGCGAGGTCATCGAGGCGGCCGAGCTGGACGCGGTGGACGTCGGCCCGTTCGGCAACACGGCCGAGGGCGGTGCCGACGCCGTGCTCACCGCCGTGGACGCCCTGCTGCGCCGGACCCTGGAGTCCGGCGCCACCCGGATCTCGCTCCAGCTCAACGTGATCGACGAGAGCGGGACCGGGGAGGGCGGGAAGTGACCGGCATCGGCGACGAGCCCTTCATCACGGCAGTGAAGCCGCTGGTCGACGCGATGGGCGGCGAGCTGCTCCCGCCGGACGAGGCCGGCCCCGACGACGTCGTGCTCGCCTGGGAGGGTGCCGACGTCGTCGCCGTACGCCTGCCCCAGCTCGCCGACTCCCTCGATCACATCCTGGTCGCCATGGAGCGCAAGAAGGGCAAGCCTCTCGCCGACCTGGACCGCAAGGCCAAGCAGGAAGTCGTACGCATGCTGGAGGCGCGCGGCGCCTTTTCCGTACGGCACGGCGTGGAGACCGTGGCGAGCGCGCTCGGGGTGAGCCGCTTCACGGTCTACAACTACCTCAACCGCGAGAGAGAGAGCTGAACGGGCGGCCTCCGGTTTCGGCCCCCGGGTTCGGCCCCGGTTTCGTAACCCGGAATTTTCAACAAACTGTTGACGCCGTCTTCCGGAGGGCGTTAGCTGGCGGCAGCCCGATCAGTACGAAGGCCGCTTGCGGCCACGGAGGCTCCCGTGACGTCGACTCCCACGCCCCTGGGCCTGGCCCGGTTCAACGCCCTGGAGGAGCACGCGGCGTTCGCCGCCCTCCACGAGGCGTGCGCCTCCACGGCATGGGCGAAGCGGCTGCTCGCCGCCCGCCCCTACGCCACCTTTGACGACCTCTGCGCCGCCAGTGACGCCGCGATGGCCGACCTGAGCACCGAGGACCTCGCCGAGGCCATGGCCGGGCACCCGCCGATCGGCCGCCCCAAGCCGGGCGACCCGACCTCGGCGCGGGAACAGCGCGGCATGGCCGGCGCCTCCGGGGAGCTCAAGGCGGAGATGCTGGAGCTGAACCTGGCGTACCAGGAGAGGTTCGGCCACGTCTTCCTGATCTGCGCCACCGGCCGGACCGGCGAGCAGATGCGCGACGCGGTCAAGGAGCGGATCGGCAACGCGCCGGAGCAGGAGCGGGAGATCGTCCGCACCGAGCTGGGCAAGATCAACCGTATCCGGCTCGCCCGTATCGTCGAAGAGGACGCCTGACCATGAGCACCAGCACCACCGCCTCGGTGTCCACGCACATTCTCGACACCAGCATCGGCCGCCCCGCCGAGGGCGTCGCCGTCCGGCTCTCCGCCCGCGCCGGGCGCGATGCGGACTGGCAGGCGCTCGGCGGCTCCGCGACCGACGCGGACGGGCGGTGCAAGGACCTGCCGACACTGCCGCAGGGCACCACACACGTACGGCTCGACTTCGCCGTAGAGCCGTATTTCGAGAAGAACGCCGAAAGGCACGTCGAGAAGAAGCAAGCCGATGCGCAGCAGGACGCCCCCGCGAATCGGGACAGCGGTGCGTTTTTCCCAGAGGTGGCGATCTCCTTCGCCGTCAAGCCCGGCGAGCACTACCACGTACCGCTGCTGCTCAACCCGTTCGGCTACTCCGTTTACCGAGGGAGCTAGCTAAATGACAGACAATTCCCGCCCTGCCCGCCCTGCCCGCCCTGTCATCCTGGGACAGAACCAGTACGGCAAGGCCGAGAACCGAGTCGTCAAGATCACGCGGGACGGCGCCACCCACCACGTCAAGGACCTGAACGTGTCCGTGTCGCTCAGCGGCGACATGGACGAGGTCCACTACTCCGGCTCGAACGCCAACGTGCTGCCGACCGACACCACCAAGAACACGGTGTACGCGTTCGCCAAGGAGCACGGCATCGAGTCCGCCGAGCAGTTCGGCATCCACCTGGCCCGGCACTTCGTCACGAGTCAGGAGCCGATCAAGACGGCCCGCATCCGCATCGAGGAGTATGCCTGGGAGCGGATCGAGCACTCCGGGAAGGGAGCGCACTCCTTCGTGCGCAAGGGCCAGGAGACCCGACTGACCCAGATCACCTACGACGGAGAGTCGTGGGAGGTCGTCTCGGGCCTCAAGGACCTCGTCGTGATGAACTCGACCGACTCCGAGTTCTGGGGCTACGTCAAGGACAAGTACACGACGCTTCCCGAGGCGTACGACCGTGTCCTGGCCACCCAGGTCTCCGCCCGCTGGCGCTTCAACTGGTCCGACGACAAGCAGCAGATGCCCCACTGGGAGAAGTCCTACGAGCAGGTGAAGAGGCACATGCTCCAGGCCTTCGCCGAGACGTACTCGCTCTCGCTCCAGCAGACCCTGTACCAGATGGGCTCGCGGATCATCGACAGCCGCAGCGAGATCGACGAGGTCCGCTTCTCGCTCCCGAACAAGCACCACTTCCTGGTGGACCTGGAGCCGTTCGGGCTGAAGAACGGGACCGAAGACGGTGCCGTCTACTTCGCCGCGGACCGCCCCTACGGCCTGATCGAGGCCACCGTCCTGCGGGACGGCTGCGAGCCGAGGATCCCGGTGGACCTCACCAACCTCTGAGCAACCCCCTTTGCGGCACCCGCGGCCGGGAATCCGTCTCTCGGCCGCGGCACTCAAACCTCCCAGGGTCCTGCCGTGCCCTCTTCCCACAGTCCACTGAGCGAAAGGGACGCATCATGGCAGCAGACCGGCGCATCGTCATCGAGAACTGTTCGATCGCGACCGTCGACGCCCACGACACCGAGTACGCGAGCGGACATGTCGTCGTCAACGGCAACCGCATCGAGTCGCTCGGCGCGGGCAGGGCCCCCGAGGGCCTGGAGAACGTCGACCGCCGTATCGACGCCACCGGCCACCTCGTGACTCCCGGCCTGGTCAACTCGCACCACCACTACTACCAGTGGATCACCCGGGGCCTGGCCACTGACCACAACCTCTTCAACTGGCTCGTCACGCTGTACCCGACCTGGGCGCGCATCGACGAGCAGATGGTCCGGGCGGCCGCCGGGGGCTCCCTCGCGATGATGGCCCGCGGCGGTGTCACCACCGCCATGGACCACCACTACGTCTTCCCGCAGGGCTCCGGCGACCTGTCCGGCGCGATCATCGGCGCGGCCCGCGAGATGGGCGTCCGCTTCACCCTCGCCCGCGGCTCCATGGACCGCAGCGAGAAGGACGGCGGCCTGCCCCCGGACTTCGCCGTCGAGACCCTCGATGGGGCCCTCACCGCGACCGAGGAGACGGTCAGGCAGCACCACGATGCCTCCTTCGACGCGATGACCCAGGTGGCCGTGGCGCCCTGCTCGCCGTTCTCCGTGTCGACCGAACTGCTCAAGCAGGGCGCCGAGTTGGCCCGGCGTCTCGGCGTACGGCTGCACACCCACGGCTCGGAGACCGTGGAGGAGGAGCAGTTCTGCAAGGAACTGTTCGGCATGGGTCCCACCGACTACTTCGAGTCCACCGGCTGGCTCGGCGAGGACGTGTGGATGGCGCACTGCGTCCACATGAACGACTCCGACATCGCCGCCTTCGCCCGTACGAAGACCGGTGTCGCCCACTGCCCCTCCTCCAACGCGCGGCTCGCGGCCGGTATCGCCCGCGTACCCGACATGCTGGCGGCCGGCGTCCCGGTCGGCCTCGGGGTCGACGGCACGGCGTCCAACGAGTCCGGCGAACTCCACACCGAACTGCGCAACGCCCTGCTCATCAACCGCCTCGGCGCCCACCGCGAGGCCGCCCTGAACGCCCGCCAGGCCCTGCGTCTGGGCACCTACGGCGGTGCCCAGGTCCTGGGCCGCGCCGCCGAGATCGGCTCCCTGGAGCCCGGCAAGCTCGCCGACCTGGTGCTGTGGAAGCTCGACACACTGGCCCACGCCTCCATCGCCGACCCGGTGACCGCCCTGGTCTTCGGCGCGGCGGCCCCGGTCACCGCCTCCTTCGTGAACGGCCGCCAGATCGTCGAGAACAACCGGCTGCTCACTGCCGACGAGGACGCCATCGCCCGCTCCACGCGGGCCGAGGCCCAGCGCCTGGCGCGCATCGCCGCGCAGGGCTGACCCGTTGAAGATCTCCGGTCGAGGGGGACGGCCCTCGACCGGTGGCCGTGGACCCGAGCGGGGTCCATGGCGACCGTCTCCGGGGCGCGCATGGACGTGTGCGCCCCGGAACGGCCTCCCTCGCCACAGGTGAGGGATTCCGTCCCCTCGGCGGTCCCGCACGACCGCGCACGACCTCCGCCCGCACTCAAGATGGCCACCGCCAGGCGCCGGGACACGCAGGACGTCACATCCCATGGAGGCGGGGGAGGAGATCGCCGGCGTCAGCCCTGCCTGAACGCCTGGCAGGGCTGGGGGTCCGGCAGCCGGCCGGTGAAGTACGACCTCGGTGGCACCCCCATCAGGGTGCGGAAGTCGGACGTCATGTGCGACTGGTCGTAGTAGCCGGTGGCGGCGGCCAGTTCGGCCCAGGGAGCGTCGGCCGCGTGCGTCAGCAGATGGCGTACGCGGCTGATGCGGGCGTAGTGCTTCGGAGACAGGCCGACCCCCTCGGTGAAGAGGTTGCGCAACTGCCGTTCACTGACGGCGAGTTCGCGGGCCACGTCCTTGACCTGCGCGGGGGCGTGGTCCGGCCGGGTCGACAGGGCGTCGACGGCGGCCCGCAGCAGTCGGGTGCGCGAGCGGCCGGCGGCCATCGGGTCGGGGAGCAGCTCCGTCAGGTACGCGACCATCTCCTCCGGCGCCGATGCGACGAGTTTCTCGGCGAGTTGACGTGCCGTCCCGGTCGGCAGCGCGCCCAGCGGCACGGCCCGCCCGACGAGATCGACCGCCGGGGTGCCGAGCAACGGGAGTACCGCACCCGGGCCCAGGCTCACCTGGACGCAGGACGCCAGCCGCCGGTCCGCCTCCGCGTAGTACGAGGCACGGGTGCGCGGCCCGACCACCAGGGCGTCACGACGGCCGCCCGCCTCGACCCGTACGACCAACTTCGTCGCCGTGTCCGGCACCTGGGCGAACGATGCCGGCAGCTCCTCCCCGGCGCCCACCGACTCGATGCGGGTGATCCAGGGGCGGAGGGCGGCGGGGACGGTCAGGGCGCGCTCATCGAGGGCATTCGTCACCCTCCTACGGTAGGTGCGCGCCCCACCCGTGCGGGCGCCACGACCGTGCCGGAATTTCCTAGCACCCGGGGGCGGCCGCCCGTCAGCGTTGGAGCCGTGATCCTAGTGACCGGTGCCACGGGCACCATCGGCAGTGAAGTCGTACGACAGCTCGCGGCGCGCGGCGAGAAGGTGCGCGCCCTGACCCGCGACCCGGCGAAGGCCCGGGTACCGGACGGCGTGGAGGTGGTGCGCGGGGACTTCCTCGACACGGAGTCCGTGACGGCGGCGCTGGCCGGGGCGGCGGCCGTGTTCCTGGTGGCGGTACTCGGACCGGCGGACGGCGGACGGGACGCCGGGCTGGTCGCGGCGGCACGGGCGGCGGGCGTTCGCCGGATCGTGAAGCTCTCCTCCATCGGTACCGGCGACCCCGACTACGGCCCCTTCGGCACCTGGCATCTTCCCGGGGAGGAGGCCCTGCGGGCCGGCGGGTCGCAGTGGACGATCCTGCGGCCGTCGTCCTTCGCCTCGAACACCCTCGGCTGGGCGGAGGCGATCCACGCGGGCCGGCCCGTTCCCAACATGACCGGAGACGGCCGGCAGGGGGTGGTCGACCCGCGTGACGTGTCCGAGGCGGCCGTCGAAGCGCTGACCGACTCCCGGCACTCCGGGCGGACGTACACGCTGACCGGGCCCGAGGCGATCACTGTCCCCGACCAGGCCGCCGCGATCGCCGCCGTCGTGGGACGCCCGGTGGGGACGATCGATCTCTCGCCGGACCGGATCCGTGAACAGCTGACGGCCTCGGGACTGGACGCGGCGGCCGCGGAGAGCGTCCTGGGCGGCCTCCTGTTCGCCCGCGAGGGCGGCAACGAGCTCGTCACGGACGACGTACGGGAGGCGTTGGGGCGGCCGGCGCGGTCCTACCGGGAGTGGGCCGAGGACCACAGGGGGGTCTTCGCCGGGGCCTGACCGACGCGAGCGGCGGCGGGAGAGGGCTCCCGCCGCCGCGACCGTTTCGTCATTTAAGTCGGTTACGTCAGTTACGCGCGCCCCTCCTCGGCCGCAGCACCGCCGCCGCCAGTACCAGCGCCCCCACCGCGATCACCGTCGCCACCCGGAACGCCAGCTGGTAGCCCTCCGCCGTGGCCGCCACCAGCTCCCCGCCCCCGTCGAGCAGCCCCTCGGTGCGGCTCGCCGCCAGCACCGAGAGCACCGCCAGACCCAGCGAACCGCCCACCACCTGCGTGGTGTTGAACAACCCGGAAGCCACTCCCGCGTCCTCCTCGCGCGCCCCCGACATGGCGATCCCGGTCAGCGCGGGCATCGCGGCCGCGAACCCGGCGGCGAGCAGGAGCAGCGGCGGCAGTACGTCCGTGGCGTACGAGCCGTCGGCGGGCGCCCGGCTGAGCAGCGCTGTCCCGGCGACGATGAGCACGAGCCCCGCCAGCAGCACCCGGTACGCCCCGAACCGGCCGATGGTCCGCGCGGACAGGCCCAGCATCAGCACGCCGATCGCGACCGGGGCCGGCAGGAAGGCGGTACCGGTGAGCAACTCGCCGTAGCCGAGGACGCGTTGGAGGTAGAGCGCGCCGATGAACTGGAAGCCGTACATCGTCGCGATCATCAGGATCTGCACGGCGTTCGCGCCGGACAGCAGCCGGGAGCCGAACAGCCGCAGGCGCAGCAGCGGCCGTGCGGTCCGCGCCTGGCGGACGGTGAACGCCACGAACAGGGCGAGCGCGAGCGCGGCCTGCAGCAGGGTGGCGCTCAGGTCTCGGTCGCCGGCGCCGACGATGACGTACACCGTGAGCATCAGCGCGCCGGTGACCAGGGCCGCTCCCGGATAGTCGGCGCCCTTGCCGAGCCCCTCGCCCCGGTCCGGGGCCAGGATCCGGACCGCGGCCAGCCAGGCGACGATGCCGATCGGCAGGTTGATCAGGAAAATCCAGTGCCAGTTCAGGGCCTCGGTCAGCGCCCCGCCGAGGAACGTGCCGAGCGCGCCGCCCGCCGCGCCGACCGCGCTGAACACCGCGATGGCGCGGGCCCGTTCGCGCGGCTCGGGGAAGAGCGCGACGAGCATGCCCAGGACCACGGCCGCGGTCATCGCCCCGCCGACACCCTGCAGGGCACGGGCCGCGACGAGCACACCCTGGTCGGTGGCCACCCCGCACAGCACGGACGCCGCGGTGAACACGGCGAGCCCCGCCGTGAACATCCGCCTGCGGCCCACCAGGTCGCCGAGCCTTCCCGCCAGCAACAGCAGTCCGCCGAACGGGATCAGATAGGCGTTGACGACCCAGGCCAGCCCCGGCGCCGAGAAGCCGAGGTCGCTCTGGATGGCCGGCATGGCGACCGTGACGATGTTGCCGTCCAGGATCGTCATCAGCGTGCCCGCGCACAGCACGACGAGAGACGCCCAACGGGAGTACGTTCGCTGCCTGGGACGCGTATGCGTCGGTGACTCGATCAGGGGCGTCATGGCGACGTGGCCTCCGCAATCTCCATCGAAACCCTAAGTGCACGACTTGTAACGGGCAACATCGTGGGTGACCATGGAGTCCGGCATAAGGAGGCAGTTCGATGTCCCAGAGGAACACCGGTGTTACCTCCCAAGTGGTGAACGCGCACGCGTGTCCCGTCCGCGAAGTTCTTGACAGGGTCTCCGGAAAATGGAGCGTGCAGATCCTCGTCGCGGCCGCCCACGGACCCATCCGCTTCACCGAGTTGGAGCGCAGCATCGAGGGCATCAGCCGCCGCATGCTCACCCTCACCCTGCGCAACCTGGAGCGCGACGGCCTCGTCACCCGCACCGTGCACCCCACGGTGCCACCGAAGGTCGAGTACGAACTGACCCCGGTGGCCCACGAGTTGCACGAGACGCTGCAACGGCTGACCGACTGGGCCGAGCGGAACAGGGTCTACATCGCCGAGTCGCGTGCTGCCTACGACACCGAACACCAGCCGGAGCTGGTGTGAGGGTTCCCCGCGGTCCCTACAGTCCGAACAGGCTCGGATCCGACGCCAACTCCTTGAAGTACTCCCGCGGATCCGCCACCAGCCTGCGCTCCTCGAGGTTCATCAGGCCGCCGACAGCGGTGATCTCGGCCGCCACGGTGCCGTCGGTCTTCCGGATGGTCTGCTCGATCCGGAACGTCTTGCCCTCGCCCCAGTCGAAGCCGCACGTCACTTCGACCTCGTCGCCCGCCAGGAGTTCCCGGCGGTAGCGGATGGTCGTCTCCAGGGCCACCGGACCCACGCCCTTGCCGATGAGGCCCGCCTGGCTGATCCCGGCGGCCCGGAGCATGGACCAGCGGGCGTGCTCCGCGTAGTTGATGTAGACACTCTGGTTGAGGTGACCCTGGACGTCCGTCTCGTATCCGCGGACGGTCACCGGGACGGAAAACGGTTCGGTCACGGCTTCCCCTTGTCGTCGTGCTTGTCGTGGACGATCTGCCCCGTCGATCTTGGCATGCTCATCACTTCCGGCGTGGGGACGCCAGCAGATACCGGTCTCTCGTCCGCGGCTCCGTGTGCTCTCCGACCTGCCAGCCCGCCCCCTCCAGCGTGGCCGCACAGGCCCGCAGCAGCGCGCTGTCCGGCGCGTGCACGGCGACGGCCTCCGGCTGCGGGGTCGCCCGCACCCGGTAGCCCTCCGCCTCCCGGCCCGCCGGACGGTGACCCGCCGCCTCCAGGGCGAGCGCGGCCGCCTGCACCAGATGCGCGCGCTCCCAGCCGCACGGCCGGTCCGTCGCGCCGTCCTGGTTGGTCATCCGGCGCAGCTCCAGCAGCCCCTGCCAGGCGCTGTGCACCTCGCGGACGCGACCGGGACCGGTGTCCGCCTCCTCCTCGCTGCCGATGCGGGCGGCGAAGACGTCGGCGGTCCGGGGCGACCGGACCGCGGGCTCGGCGGCGACGGTCTCCGGGGGCGCCTCCCGTACGCGATGTCCCGCCGGCGTCAGGAAGTGGTCGTGCGGCGGCCGCGGATGCCGGAAGGCGAGCCCTCGCTTGACCAGCGCCGCGAGCTGCGCCTCCGTGCCCTTCAGCCGGCCGGTGACCGGATCGGCGGCGTCGATGACACGCCGCTGCGCGGCGGTGGGCGGTCGTGTCACGGCGTGCTCCTCCCCGGCGAACGGCCTGCTCGAAGGGCTACCGCAGCGCCGCGACCGGCCCCAGGATCAGCCCCTTCGAAGACTACGACCCCGGTCTGACATTCCACCCGGCGATCACCGGCCGCCCGTGCTCGGTGCTCAGCCGGCACAGCGTCCCGGTCGCCAGCTGGAACAGCGCCCCGGCCGACGGCCGCAGCCCCAGCCGCCGGGCCGTGAGGACCCGCAGGAGGTGACCGTGCGCCACCAGCACCACGACCCCCTCGGTGTTGGCCAGCGCCGCGTCCACCTTGGCCAGCATCCGGTCGGCCCGCTCACCCACCTGCTCCGGAGTCTCGCCGGGGTGGTCGGGCGGTCCGGGCGCGACCCCGTCCGTGAACAGGAACCAGTCCGGCCGGGTGCGCCGGATCTCGACGGTGGTGACGCCCTCGTATCCGCCGTAGTCCCATTCGCGCAGGTCCGTGTCGACCCGTACGTCGTGCAGTCCGATGAGCTCGGCGGTCTCCCGGGCCCGCTGCAGCGGGCTGACGAACGCGGCCCCGATCCGGTGCGAGCGGATCAGCGGCACCAGGCCGCGCGCCTCCCGCCGCCCGCGCTCGGTCAGCGGGACGTCCGTCGAGCCGGTGTGCCGCCCGGACCGCGACCATTCGGTCTCGCCGTGCCGAACGAGAAAGAGATCACCCATGCGTCACAGGCTACGAGCCGCAGACACGTCGTGTGCGGCCGCACGGCCGACCGGCATTGTGCGCGCGTCCGTCCGCTGCCGGCCCATGCCGCCGGGGCCCTGCGCTGGGCGTCGAGACTGTCGGACAGTTCGGCGATCGTCTGCTCCAGGCACTCCGCGATGGCCGCGAAGTGCTGCTTGTCGCCGGCGATCAGTGTCGGGTCGGCCTTGGGCGAGAGGTGGTCGGGAAGGTCGAACACGCTGGTGGTCAGCGGTTTCACGGCATCGGCTCCGATCTGAGGTCGCTCGCGACCATGGCGCTGCGGCAGGGCGTCCGGACTGGAGTGCTTCACGCGGACCCGGGTGGCTCTTCCCGGCCGGCGGCGTCGAGCAGCAGCTGCGCGGCCACCGTCGCCCCGTCGGTGCGGACGGTGCCGGCCACGGCCTTCGCCCGGGCGGCGGTTTCGGGGGCCAGGGCCGTTTCGAGGGCGGCCGACAGGGACTCGAAGGTCGGAGTCGGCCCCTGGTGTGCGGCACCGATGCCCAGGTCGGCCACCCGGCCCGCCCAGTACGGCTGGTCCGCGATCTGGGGCACCACCACCTGGGGTGCGCCGGCCCGGGCGGCCGTCGTCGTCGTACCCGCGCCGCCGTGGTGCACGACGGCGGCCACCCGGCCGAACAGTGCCTGATGGTTGATCTCGCCGACGGCGAAGCAGTCGGCGAGGTGGTCGATCAGACCCAGGTCGGCCCAGCCCTGGGAGACGAGTACGCGGCGGCCCTGCGCACGGACCGCCTCGATGGCCGACCGGGCGGCGTTCGTCGACGCGTGCATGGGCATGCTGCCGAAGCCCACGTACACCGGTGGGGCACCGGCGTTCAGGAACGCCACCAGCTCGGCGGGGAGCGGGCGTTGGTCCGGCAGGACCCACGCGCCGGTCTGCACGACGTCGAGGTCCGGCGTCTGCTGCCACGGGTCCAGAGCCGGGTCCGTGGCCAGCCACGGCCGGTCGCCGATGACGTAGTCGCGCACGCTGTCCACCGGGGGCAGGCCGATCGACGCCCGGTTGGTGTTGAGCGCCTCGCCGAACAGCGCGTCGATGCTCTGGGCGTCCAGGTCCCACAGCACCCTGTTGTCGGTCACCTCCGGCGGGAACGGCCGGCCCGGATACTCCAGCGGGCGGCGCTGCGGCGACGGCAGGGTGAGCTGCTGGAAGGTCACGGACACGGAGGGGATGCCCAGCTTCTCGGCCACCGACCGTGCTCCGGCCGCGGCCGAGATCATGCCGGTCGCCACCACCACGTCACATCCCTCGGCTGCCGCGGTGACCACGTCCAACTGACTGGCGATCACCTCGGCCGCGCGCTGGGGCAGCGATGACGGCGGCGGCGCCGCCTTCGTCAGCGCGCGCGCCGACGGGCCGAAGGGCAGCAGCGGTACGCCGACACCGGCCAGCAGCTCCGCGAACTCCTTGTCCGCCGGCCCGCACACCCGCACCTCCGCGCCGAGTTCCCGCAACCGCACCGCGAGTCCCGCCATCGGTTGGACATCCCCGCGCGACCCATAGGTCGACAACACCACACGCATACGCGACTCTCATTTCCGCAGATTCGGGCTTCGGCCGACGATTCTGCGGCACGACCGGGGCCTTGCGGCAAGCCCCCCGGTGCGCTATAAGTTGAGAGTGGCAAGGAGTGGGAAACCTCCTTGCCTTTGTTTTTTCGCCGGGTTTTGCGTCGGCAGCCGCTACTGCCGGTACCCGCTCAGGAACCGCCCGATCCGCCCGATCGCCGCCTCCAGGTCGTCCGCGTACGGGAGGGTCAGGATGCGGAAGTGGTCGGGGCTCGGCCAGTTGAAGCCGGTTCCCTGCACCACCTGGATCTTCTCCCGCAGCAGCAGGTCCAGGACGAACTTCTCGTCGTCGTGGATCTTGTGCACCTTCGGGTCCAGGCGCGGGAACGCGTACAGCGCGCCCTTCGGCTTCACGCACGACACACCGGGGATCTCGTTGAGCTTCTCCCAGGCCACGGTGCGCTGTTCGTGCAGGCGTCCGCCCGGCGTGGTCAGCTCGCGGATGGACTGCCGGCCCCCGAGCGCGGCCTGGATGGCGTACTGCGCGGGCGCGTTGGCGCACAGCCGCATGGAGGCCAGCATCGTCAGGCCCTCCAGGTAGTTGCGGGCGTGCTGCCGGGGACCGGTGACGACCATCCAGCCCGAGCGGAAGCCGGCCACCCGGTACGTCTTCGACAGGCCGCAGAAGGTCAGGACGACCAGGTCGGGGGCGAGCGCGGCGACCGAGTGGTGCACGGCGTCGTCGTAGAGGATCTGGTCGTAGATCTCGTCGGCGAAGACCATCAGGCCGTGCCGGCGGGCCAGGTCGAGGATGCCCTCGATGATCTCCTTCGGGTAGACGGCGCCGGTGGGGTTGTTCGGGTTGATGATGACCACGGCCTTGGTGCGGTCCGTGATCTTCGACGCCATGTCGTCCAGGTCCGGGTACCAGTCGGCCTGTTCGTCGCAGAGGTAGTGCACGGCCTTGCCGCCGGCGAGGGTCGTCACGGCCGTCCACAGGGGGAAGTCCGGGGCGGGGATGAGGACTTCGTCGCGGTCCTCGAGCAGTGCCTGTACGGCCATCGAGACCAGCTCGGAGACGCCGTTGCCGAGGAAGACGTCGTCGACGCCCACCTCCAGGCCCAGGGTCTGGTAGCGCTGGGCGACCGCACGGCGGGCGGAGAGGATGCCGCGGGAGTCGGTATAGCCGTGCGCCTGCGGCAGCATCCGGATCATGTCCTGGAGGATCTCCTCCGGCGCCTCGAAGCCGAACAGCGCGGGGTTGCCCGTGTTCAGCCGCAGCACGCTGTGGCCCGCCTCCTCCAGCGCGTTGGCGTGCTCGATCACCGGGCCGCGGATCTCGTAACAGACCTCGCTCAGCTTGCTCGACTGCCGGAACTCCATGCGCTTACGCCCTCCGGTTGTGGTGTTGCTTGGTTTTACCAAGTTTGAGCTTGGAAAGTCCAACGACATGTCTAGACTGCGTCGCATGTCACCTCGCCGAAGCTACGACCAGTACTGTTCCGCCGCCCGGGCGCTCGACGTCGTCGGCGACCGCTGGACGCTTCTGATCGTCCGGGAGCTGCTCGCCGGTCCACGCCGCTACACCGACCTGCACGCCGACCTGCCGGGCGTCAGCACGGACGTACTCGCCTCGCGGTTGAAGGACATGGAACGGGACGGCCTCGCGACCCGGCGCCGGCTGCCACCGCCCGGTGCGGCGTACGTGTATGAACTCACCGGACGCGGGCGGGAGTTGCTGCCGGTGCTGCAGGCCCTGGGGCGGTGGGGGCAGGTCGAGCTGGGCGAGCGGCGGCCCACGGACGCCGTACGCGCGCACTGGTTCGCGCTGCCGCTGCTCCGGGCGCTGGAGGGCGAGGGGCTCGTCGAAGTACGGCTCGAAGAAGGCGACTTCCATCTGTACGTCGGCGCCCAGGACGGCCCCGTTTACGGCGACGGGCCCGCGCCCGCCGAGCCCGACGCGCGGCTGGTCCTGGACACCGGCACGTGCCTGGCGGTCGGCCGGGGGGAGTTGAGCGTGCCGGACGCGGTGCGGGCGGGCCGTATCGAGGTGACCGGTGAGGGCACGCTCGCGAAGGCCTTGCGCGAGGGCTGAACGCGAGAAGGCCCGCCGTGCCGAAGCACAGCGGGCCCCTTGACGGTCCCGTCAGGCGCCCGGAGGCATCCGCGACGGCCGCCCCGCCCCGCGCGTCAGCGAGTACCCGCCGACCCCCGCGAGCGCGGCCAGTACGCCACCGAGCGCGGTCCACACCCACCGGTCGGACCACCAGCCGGAGGACCAGCCGTCGTCCGGCTCGATACTGGACAGCACGGCCGAGGCGGACGAACCGTCCTCCTCCGCAGCGGACTTGACCGCGATCCCCGGCACCAGTGGCTCAGCCAGCGAGCCGTCCACCGCGGCCGAACCGCCGATGTCCTTGGAGTCGACCCGCAGCTCCGTCTCGACGGGCAGACCCAGGTCGCCCGTCGTCAGGTCGACGACCGTCAGCCGGACGTAGTACGTCCCCCGCAGCGGGTCGTTCGCCCACGGCTCCGACCAGGCGCGGACCGTGCGCAGGACGCAGGCCGGCTCCACCGAGGCCGTGTTCGCCGCCGCGGTGCGCGTCTGCGCCCCGTACTGGCAGGCCTGGCGGCGCCGAAGACCGTCGTACACGTCGATCTGCCAGGTCTCGGCGGCGTGCGTCTCAGGCAGCTTCACCGTCGCCTTGACGGTGGGCCGCTGGCCGGCGTCCGCGGGGAACGACCAGTACAGGTAGTCGCCCGCGGAGCCGTTCGCGGTGGCCGTCTGCCCCTGCTCGACCTCGGTCGCCGTACGGAAGGAGGTGCCCGCCTCGGTGGGCGCCCCGCTGTCCGCCGAAGCCGAAGGGGACGGCGAGGTGTCGGCCGCGGCCGGGGAGACCGCCAGGCCGAGCATCAGCAGGGAAGCGCTCAGCACTCGTGTGATCCGCATCAGTTGGTCCTCCAGACCGCGACCCGCCAGCGTGACACCCAGCCCCAGACCACACCGGCGAGGAAGCCGGTGAGGATCAGCGCGCCGAGCAGCCACCAGCCGCGCCCGAGGCCGAAGGAGGCCACGTCGCTCGCCGGCGACGGACCGTCCACCACGTCGACGGTCAGCTCCAGCGGCAGACCCGGCGTGGTCTTCACCCCGGAAGCCACCGAGAAGGAGTTGGTGACCTGGAGACACACCGTCTCCGCAGCCGCGTCCTCGTCGTCGCTCTCCGCCTTGGGATAGCGCAGCCCCGTCGAGACCACGTCCGTACGGCCGTCGCCCGCCGCCTCGCCGCGCACGATCTCCCGGCCGTGCACCGTGACCGCCCGCACCAGCACCCCATAGGAGGGGTTCACGGCCCGGTCGGCCCCCACGCTCACCGAGGCACGCAGCTCCTGGCCGGGCTCGACGTCCACCCGGTACCAGCGCTGCTGCCCGAACTCCTCGCGGTCCGTGTACAGACCGGACTTCACGGCCGGCGCCTCGGCACACGCGGCGGCACCCTCCACGGCCACCGGCGTCACCACCGGATCGGCCGCGCGGTCCACCAACTGGTTGACGCGGTCGGTGAGTTCGTCGGTGTGCTCGATCGAGGTGTACGTCCCGCCGGTCGCCTCCGCGATGCAGCTGAGCTGCTGCCGCATCTTGGCGTTCGGGACCAGACCGAGGGTGTCGATGGTCAGCCCGATGCCCTTGGCGGCGATCTCGCGGGCCACCTCGCACGGGTCGAGCGGGGCGCAGGTGTCCTCGCCGTCGCTGATCAGCACGATCCGCTTGGAGCCGTCGCCGTCGAAGTCGTCGGCCGCCTTGAGGAGGGCGGGCCCGATCGGAGTCCAGCCGGTGGGGGCGAGCGTCGCCACCGCCGTCTTGGCCTCGGTACGGTCCAGCGGACCGACCGGGTAGAGCTGCGCGGTGTCCTTGCAGCCCGTCTTCTGGTCGTCCCCTGGGTAGTTGGCGCCGAGGGTGCGGATGCCGAGGTCGACGTCCTCGGGCGTGGCGTCCAGCACCTCGTTGAACGCCTGCTTCGCGGCCGCCATCCGGGTTCCGCCGTCGATGTCCCGGGTCCGCATGGAACCGCTGACGTCGAGGACGAGGCCGACCTGGGGCGTGGCCCCGCCCGTCGGTTCGCCGGCGAAGGCCGCGGCCGGGAAGGCGATCCCGGCCGTCAGGGCGGCGAGCAGGGCGCACACTCCTGCTGCCAGCCGTTTACTTGTGATCATCGGCGGATCCTATTGATCAGAGGTGCCCGGCTCCAAAACGACCGTTCAGAGCAGCGGACTCGGCAGCTGCATCCACTGGTCACCGGCCGTCCCCGGCGACAGCCGCATCAGCGTCAACGCCTTGGCGGGCAGCGGCTCTTCGAGCAGTGCGACGAGATCGGGCGTGCGCGGCAGATCCCGTACGGCCGACCCCAGCGCCCCTCGCAACGCCGCCTCCGAGCCCGCCGTACCGGCCAGCGCCCCGGCCACCAGCGAGCCGAACAGCTTGCGGCGCAGGGTCGTCTCGTCGTCCGTGACGATCCGCCCGGTCAGTTCGGGGACCGGGATGCCGTGCCGGGCCAGCCGGGCCGGGCTGACGCGGATGTCGGCGAGGTCGCGGTAGACCAGGCGCAGCGGGGCGCCGGCCGCGGACAGGACGACGAGGAGATTCTGGCCGTGCGCCTCCAGGGCCACGCCCAGTTCGAGGAGCCGCAGGCCCACCGTGAGGGCGAGGCGGGTGAAGTCGGCGAGCCAGGCGGGGGAGTCGGGCAGGCCGGTGGTGGCGAGGGCGGCGACCGGCAGCACCCGTTCGCCGTGCTCCGGCACCGCGTAGTCCTGCGGCGACTCCCGCAACACCGCTGCCAGATCGGGCGAGTCGGCCGTGACCGCGCCCAGTGTGCGGGTGACGTGCAGCAGGCCGTCCGTGCGGGCCGCCAGCGCCTCCGCGAACGCCGAGAGGGTCGCGGACAGGCTGATCGAGTAGACGGAGATGTCCCGTACCGAGGAGGTAAGGCGGGCGCTCAACGCGGTCTTGACGTGCGGCCCGTCCGGCAGCGCGAGGGTGCGCAGGGACATCAACGGGTGCGCCGGGAGCCCTTCCTCGCACCGACGCTTGAGCACATGCTCCGCCTGCCAGGGATGCACCGGCACCAACAGCCGCTCCCCGTCCCGCATCCCGACCGGCCACTCACCCGTCACCAGGCACTCGGCCGCCGGAACCGGCAGCAGCCCGAGCCGCACGACCGGCCCGTGCTCGGGCCCGTAGGCGAGCTGCTCGGCCACCGAGAAGCCCGGCCGGGAACGGCAGCCGGGGTGGAACGGATGCCCGTCGACCACCCGCTGCTCCCACTCCCAGTCGGACACCGGCCACTCTTCGGTGCGGGCCGGCGCCCCGGCCCGCGACAGCGCCAACGAGGCGACGCTGTGGCCGAGTTCGGTGGCGAAGCCCGAACCGTGCGGCACGGCGAGATCGGTCATCAGCCGGGCCGGATCGTCGTACGCCAGGTCGTCCAGCCGAACCTCGGTGACGTACCCGGAAGTGGCGTACGGGTCCGGGTGCGGACCGTGCAGCCGGCGGCCGTCCGAAAGGCGCAGGCCGATACCCTCCCGGCCGGCCGCGCGGCCCGCGAGCCACGGCAGCGGTTCATGGGTGAGCGCACGCCACAGCCGGGTCAGCACGGCCGCACGGGCACCGGGCAGCTCGGCCGTGTACCGCGGCACGAGGCCGGGGCGTACGGCTGCCAGCTCCCCGGCGACCTCGGCCTCGGCGGTGAAGGGACGGTGCACGGGCGGGCTCCTCGGGTACGAAGTCGGGTACGAAGGGGATGTCACGACAGGCGGTGACGGCAGACATACTGATCGTCTCCTCCCGAACGGACCGTAGAGAACGAGTGGAACGCGTGGATCTCATCTCTCCGCCCGCCGACGACGCCGCACCGCGCGACGACGTGGCGGACCGCGCCGACGCGTACGCGGCGGCGCCCCTCCTGAACTGCCTGCTGCGGGAGGTGGCCGAGCCCCTCCCACGAACCGGTGGACCCGGTGGACCCGGTGGACCCGGCGACCACCGGGTGTACCGGCTGCCGGGGGGCAGACTGCTGCGCGTGCGCGGGGAGCGGCGGCCCGCCGGACCCGAGGTGTACACGGCGGGCGGCTGGCAGCCCGTCTCCCATCCCGAACTCGTCAAACTCGTCGCCGAGGAACTCGTCCGCCACACCGGCCTGTCCAACCACGAACTGCCCGCCGAGATGATCGACAGCCGGGACGCGGTGGCCGCGCTGCTCACCGCCCGCGCCCGGGCGACGCCGCCCGAGGACCCGTACCTGCTCTCCGAGCAGGCCCTCATCACCGGCCACCCCCACCACCCCGCCCCCAAGGCCCGCGGCGGCGGCCCCGTCGCCGGCTGGCTGCCGTACGCCCCGGAGGCGCACGCCCGCTTCCCGCTGACGCTGCTCGGGCTGCGGGCGGACACGGTCGTCGAGGAGGGCGACACCGAGGCGCTCGACGCGCTCGGCGAGGCCCCGCCCGGCTACCGGCTGCTGCCGGCCCACCCCTGGCAGCTCGACCTCGTCGCCCGCGACCTCGCCCCCGCCTTCGCCGACGGCCGCCTGATCCACCTGGGCGCGACCGCCTTCGATGCCTGGCCGACGGCCGCCATCCGCACGCTGTACGCGCCCCCACGCGACCTCTTCCTGAAGTTCAGCCTCGACGTCCGCATCACGAACGACATCCGCCGGCTCTGGCGCCACGACCTGCTGAAACTGCGCCGAACCGACACGGCCGCGCTGCGCGCCTTCGAGGCGATCGACGGGCCGGCGGCCTGGCTCGGCGACCACGGCTACCGCACCGCGGACTTCGCCTTCGAGGAACTCGCCGTCCTGGTCCGCGACGGACTGCGCGACCGGGTGGTGCCCGGCGCGACCCCGCTGCTGGCCGCCGCACTCGTGGAGGGCTTCGACGGCAGCCCGCTCGACGGCGCGCAGGACCCGGCGGCATGGTGGGAGGCCTACCTGGCCCAGGTCGTGCCCCCCGCCCTCGCGGCCTTCGCCGACCACGGCGTCGTACTCGAAGCACACCTGCAGAACACACTGGTCGCCGTGGACACCGACGGAACACCCGTGCAGGCGCTGTTCCGGGACTCCGAGGGCGTGAAGCTGCTGCCGGACGTGTCCCGGGCCGCGGGCTGGGAACGGCTGGTGTACTGCCTGGTCGTCAACCACCTCTGCGAGGTCGCCGCGGCCCTCGCCGAACGCCACCCCGGCCTCGACCCCTGGCCCGCCGTCCGCCGCGAACTGTCCCGGCACGGCCTCCCCGAGATCGCCGCCCTGCTCGCCTCGCCCACCCTGCCCGGCAAGACCAACCTCCTGCTGCGCTGGACCGGCGCGGACGGCGCCGACGCCCGCTACCTGCCACTGCCCAACCCCCTCGCGGGATGACGGCTGGCATACCCTGGCCGGTGTGCTGCGCCATGTGACTGCTGTTCGATACGTGAATCCGTTGCGGTCCGGCGGCTCCGTGCCCGGAGTCGTGGAGGCCGACGACCTCGGGACGTACGTCGTGAAGTTCACCGGTTCCGCGCAGGGCCGCAAGGCGCTGGTCGCCGAGGTGATCGTGGGCGAGCTGGCGCGCGCCCTCGGACTGCGCTTCCCCGAACTGGTCCTCGTCCACTTCGACCCGGCCATCGCCGACCACGAGCCCCACCAGGAAGTACGCGAACTCCACGGCGCGAGCGCCGGACTCAACCTCGGCATGGACTACCTGCCGAACGCGAAGGACTTCACCCCGGAGCTCGCCAAGACCTTCCCCGTCGACCCGCTGGAGGCCGGCAAGATCGTCTGGCTGGATGCCCTGACGGTCAACGTGGACCGTACGGTCCACAGCTCCAACCTCATGATCTGGCCCACCTTCGGGACCGTACCGCCGCGCCTGTGGCTGATCGACCACGGGGCCGCGCTCGTCTTCCACCACCGCTGGGACGGCTCGGATCCCGAGAAGGCGTACGACTTCCGCCACCACGCGCTCGGCCATTACGCGCCGGACGTGCGGGCGGCCGACGCGGAACTGGCGCCCCGGGTGACGCTCGATCTGCTGCGCGCGGTCACGGCGGCCGTCCCGGACGCGTGGCTGGCCGACGAGGAGGGGTTCGCGACCCCGGACGACGTCCGCACGGCGTACGTCGACTACCTCCACACGCGCGTGCGGGTGTCCGCGGCCTGGCTCCCCACCGACTTTCCCACCCGGGAGGAACTCGCCGCCGAGGAGGCCCTCCGGTCGGCGAGGACACAGCAAGGCCGGCCGAACTGGCTCAAGCGGGTCCCCGACCTGCACGGCAAACCGGCCGCGGAACAGGATTGGTCGGTGCACCTCGGATGAGTGACATCCAGCGCGTCGAGATCGAGTACTGCACCCAGTGCCGCTGGCTGCCGCGCGCCGCCTGGCTGGCCCAGGAGCTGCTGACGACCTTCGAGACGGATCTGACCGAGCTGTCCCTGAAGCCCGGCAAGGGCGGGATCTTCGTGGTCAGGGTCAACGACGAGGTGGTCTGGGACCGCCGCGAGCAAGGCTTCCCGGAGCCGACCGCCGTGAAGCAGGCCGTACGCGACCGAGTGGCCCCGGGAAAGTCCCTGGGCCACTCGGACAAGTGACGCTCTAGCCGCGCAGCTGCTCGTACGCCGGCAGCGTCAGGAAGTCCGCGTAGTCCTCGTCGAGCGCGACCTCCAGGAGCAGGTCGTGGGCCTGCTGCCAGTGACCGGCGGCGAAGGCCTCCTCGCCGAGTTCGCCCTTGATGTTCCGGAGTTCCTCGGCCGCGACCTTGCGGGCCAGCTCCGGGGTGGCCTTCACCGTGTCTCCGGCGTGCTCGAACTCGACGCCCGCGTTGATCCACTGCCAGATCTGCGAGCGCGAGATCTCGGCGGTCGCCGCGTCCTCCATCAGGTTGAAGATGGCGACCGCGCCGAGGCCGCGCAGCCATGCCTCGATGTAACGGATGCCGACCTGGACGGCGTTGACGAGACCGTTGTACGTCGGCCTGGCGTCCAGGGAGTCGACGGCGATCAGGTCGGCCGCCTTGACGTCCACGTCCTCGCGCAGGCGGTCCTTCTGGTTCGGCCTGTCACCGAGGACCCGGTCGAAGGACTCCATGGCGATCGGGACCAGGTCCGGGTGGGCCACCCACGATCCGTCGAAGCCGTCGTTCGCCTCGCGGTCCTTGTCGGCCTTGACCTTCTCGAACGCGACCTTGTTGACCTCCTCGTCGCGCCGGGAGGGGATGAACGCCGCCATGCCGCCGATCGCGTGCGCGCCGCGCTTGTGGCAGGTACGGACGAGGAGTTCGGTGTACGCGCGCATGAACGGGGCCGTCATCGTCACCGCGTTGCGGTCCGGGAGGACGAACTTGGCGCCGCCGTCACGGAAGTTCTTGACGATGGAGAACAGGTAGTCCCAGCGGCCGGCGTTCAACCCCGAGGCGTGGTCGCGCAGTTCGTAGAGGATCTCCTCCATCTCGTACGCGGCCGTGATCGTCTCGATCAGCACGGTGGCGCGGACGGTGCCCTGCGGGATGCCGACGTAGTCCTGCGCGAAGACGAACACGTCGTTCCACAGGCGGGCTTCGAGGTGCGACTCGGTCTTCGGGAGGTAGAAGTACGGGCCCTTGCCGAGGTCCAGCAGCCGCTGGGCGTTGTGGAAGAAGTAGAGGCCGAAGTCGACGAGCGCGCCCGGAACCTGCTGCCCGTCCAGCTGAAGATGCCGTTCGTTCAGGTGCCAGCCGCGCGGGCGCATGACGACGGTGGCGAGTTCGCCGTCGTCCTTGAGGGCGTACGACTTGCCGGACCTGGGGTCCGTGAAGTCGATGTTCCGGGTGTAGGCGTCGGCCAGGTTGATCTGACCGAGGACGACGTTCTCCCAGGTCGGCGCCGAGGCGTCCTCGAAGTCCGCGAGCCAGACCTTGGCGCCCGAGTTGAGGGCGTTGATGGTCATCTTGCGGTCGGTGGGGCCGGTGATCTCGACCCGGCGGTCGTCCAGGGCCGCGGGGGAGGGGGCCACCTTCCAGGAGTCGTCGGCGCGGATGGCGGCGGTCTCCGGGAGGAAGTCGAGCGTGGAGGTGCGGGCGATCTCGGCGCGGCGCTCCGCACGGCGGGCGAGGAGTTCGTCACGCCGGGGCGTGAACCGGCGGTGCAGCTCGGCCACGAAGGCGAGGGCCGCGTCGGTGAGGACCTCCTCCTGCCGGGGCAGGGGCTCGGCGTCGACGATGTCCAGCGGGGACGGCGCTGGTGCGGACATGAGCTGTCACTTCCTTCAGCGAGCGTGGCACCGGGTGCCAGTCGACCACGGTACGGCGGTGGACGCCCGGGATCAGGTGGCCCCGCGCGTGCGAAGTCGAGCGTGGGGGGGAAGTCGGGCGCTCCTGAACAGTGGATACTAGTTTCCTCATCGTGGAACTTCAATGGTTTGTTGATGTCGAGATTCTTCGGGTCGAGGCAAGGTGGCGCTCAGTGCCACCCCGCTCACGCAAGGTGTCCCAGGTCCGCGACGGTGTCGATGTCGTAGGGCTGAGCCACGTCCCCGCACTCGACGAGCGTGATCGCCTCCTCATGCGCCCTCAGATAGGCGCGTGCCCCCCGGTCGCCGGTCGCAGTCTCCGCGATGCCCGGCCAGTGGTCGGCGCCGAGGAGGACCGGATGGCCCCGTACGCCGTCGTAGGCGGCGCAGACCAGCGACCGGGGAGACTCGTACGCGGCGAGCACACGGCCGACCGCCGCCGCCCCGATGCCGGGCTGGTCGACGAGCGAGACGAGCGCGGCCCGTGCGCCCGTACCGGTGAGCGAGTCGAGCCCGGCCCGCAGCGACGACCCCATGCCGTCGGCCCAGCCGGGGTTCTCCACGAGCACGCAGCCACCGAGCTCGGCCCGCTCCCGTACGGCGGCGGCCTCGGCCCCCAGGACCACGTGGACGCGGGTGCAGCCGGCCGCGCGCAGCACGCCGACCGCGTGTTCGACGAGGGGCCGCCCCCGGTGTTCGAGCAGTGCCTTGGGGCGGCCGCCGAGCCGGCGTCCGCCGCCCGCGGCGAGGAGCAGCCCGGCGACCTGCTGTGCGTTCTCAGTCATACGTCCTGCATACCTGACGCTCCGGCACGCGCCCGGTTTCCATGGGCTGAATTTCGGTCCGCGCAGTGGCGCACCCGGTGCGGGGTGGCGTTTACTGACCCGCGTCCCCCGGCGCCCGACCAGCGCACGCGCGGGCGCGGTGGGACGAGGGAACGTGTGGGCGCACAACGGAGTGCGAGGGGGAGGGCTGTGTTGCGGAGCTTGGGGCAGAGACCGGTGAGCGGCAGCGACGAGGACCTGAGGGTGGCGGAACTGCGGACCGCGGTGTCCCGGCTGCGGCGCCAGCTCGCCGCACATCCCGCCGAGTTCCCCGATCGTGGCATCGCCGAGGACGAACTCGCTGCGCTGGCCGCGATGACGCTCTACGGGCCGCCCGAGATCCCGAGACTGCGGCGGTCGCTGCTGCTGATCGCGGGCGCCATCGGCTCGGTCAGCGCGCTGTCCCCGGGGCTGTCGGACGTCAGGGCGGCCGTGGACCTGTTCGGCGAACCGCCGGGGCGGCGGGGCTAGGGGTCGCCGGCCGCGCGGGGAAACGCTTCGGTGACCCTCGGCGTGGTGACGCCGTCAGGCCGGGTTCTGGCTCGCCAGTGCCTGGGACAGTTCCATCGCCACCTGCTGCAGCACCGGCACGATCCGCTCCGTCGCCGCCTCCGTGACCCGGCCCGCCGGACCCGAGATCGAAATGGCCGCCGAGGTGGGGGAGTTGGGCACGGACACCGCCAGGCAGCGGACGCCGATCTCCTGCTCGTTGTCGTCGACCGCGTATCCCTGGCGCCGCACGTCCTCCAGCGCCGCGAGGTAGCCCTCCGGTGTGGTGATCGTCTTGTCCGTGGCGGCGGGCATGCCGGTGCGGGCCAGCAGGGCGCGCACCTCGGCGTCCGGCGTGTCGGCCAGCAGGGCCTTGCCGACGCCCGTGGAGTGCGGCAGGACGCGGCGGCCGACCTCGGTGAACATGCGCATCGAGTGCTTCGACGGCACCTGTGCCACGTAGACGATCTCGTCGCCGTCCAGCAGTGCCATGTTCGCCGTCTCGCCGGTCTCCTCGACCAGGCGGGCGAGGTAGGGGCGCGCCCAGGTGCCGAGCAGACGGGAGGCGGACTCGCCGAGGCGGATCAGGCGCGGGCCGAGGGCGTAGCGGCGGTTGGGCTGCTGGCGTACGTATCCGCAGACCACCAGGGTGCGCATCAGGCGGTGGATGGTCGGCAGGGGCAGACCGCTGCTCGCGGAGAGCTCGCTCAGCCCCACCTCGCCGCCCGCGTCCGCCATCCGTTCCAGCAGATCGAAGGCGCGCTCGAGGGACTGGACTCCGCCGCTGGCGGACTTCGCGGAGTCGGTGGTGCTGGCGCTGGACGTCGGCACGGCGCGTTCCTTTCGGGACAGTCGGGAAGAGCAGAAGCCTACCCGTCGGTCGGTTGACTCCCTGATGGTGCGTAGCTACGTTCTGTCTATCGGAATGCTAATTCCGCTTTGTGGAAACGTCCAGAGTGTGCGCCCGCGTGGTCCCCTGAAGAGGTGTGCTCTTGACGGTACGGGGGCGGGAGTGAAGACTCCTTCAACAGAACGTTGAATTCCGTTACGTGGAAGTAAATCCCGTTTCCCGGAAGTAAAACGGCGACAGGCAGAGCGAGAGGGGTCCGGGTGTCCGACGTAGAACTGGTGCTGCGCTCGACGCGCGTCATCACCCCGGAAGGGACACGCGCCGCCTCGGTCGCGGTCTCCGCCGGAACGATCACGGCCGTCCTGCCGTACGACGCCGAGGTGCCGGCCGGTGCCCGCATGGAGGACGTCGGCGACGACGTCCTGCTGCCCGGCCTGGTCGACACGCACGTGCACGTCAACGACCCCGGCCGCACCGAGTGGGAGGGCTTCTGGACCGCCACCCGCGCCGCGGCCGCCGGCGGCATCACCACCCTCGTCGACATGCCGCTCAATTCCCTCCCGCCCACCACGACGGTCGACCACCTCCGTACGAAGAAGGAGGTCGCCGCCGACAAGGCCCACATCGACGTCGGCTTCTGGGGCGGCGCCCTGCCCGACAACGTCAAGGACCTGCGCCCGCTGCACGAGGCCGGCGTCTTCGGCTTCAAGGCCTTCCTGTCGCCCTCCGGCGTGGACGAGTTCCCGCACCTCGGCCAGGACCAACTGGCCCAGTCCCTCGCCGAGATCGCCTCCTTCGGCGGCCTGCTGATCGTGCACGCCGAGGACCCGCACCACCTGGACGCCGCCCCGCAGTACGGCGGCCCCAAGTACGCCGACTTCCTCGCCTCCCGCCCGCGGGACGCCGAGGACACGGCGATCGCCCAACTCATCGCCCAGGCGAAGCGCCTCGACGCGCGCGTGCACGTGCTGCACCTGTCGTCGAGCGACGCGCTGCCGCTGATCGCGGCCGCCAAGGCGGAGGGCGTGCGCGTCACGGTCGAGACCTGCCCGCACTACCTCACCCTCACCGCCGAGGAAGTCCCGGACGGCGCCAGCGAGTTCAAGTGCTGTCCGCCGATCCGCGAGTCCGCCAACCAGGACCTGTTGTGGCAGGCGCTGGCGGACGGCACGATCGACTGCGTGGTCACCGACCACTCACCCTCGACGGCCGACCTGAAGACGGACGACTTCGCGACGGCATGGGGCGGCATCTCCGGCCTCCAGCTGAGCCTCGCGGCGGTGTGGACGGAGGCACGCAAGCGCGGCCACGGCCTCGAGGACGTGGTCCGCTGGATGTCCACGCGGACGGCCGATCTGGTGGGCCTCGGTCAGAAGGGCGCCATCGAGGCGGGCCGCGACGCCGACTTCGCGGTCCTCGCACCCGACGAGACGTTCACCGTGGACCCGGCGGCCCTCCAGCACCGCAACCGCGTCACGGCGTACGCGGGCAGGACCCTGTCCGGCGTCGTGAAGTCCACCTGGCTGCGCGGCGAACGCATCGTCGCAAACGGCGAGTTCACGACCCCGAAGGGCCGACTGCTCACCAGAACCCCCTGATCCACATCCCGGTAAACGCCCGCACCCGCACCCGCAGCGGCCGACTCCCGAAAGGCACACCTCGTGACGGCGCAGCCTCAATTCCCTTTGGCTCGTTTCACCGGCGACGCGAACCCCTACGGAGGCGGTGACCCGTACGCGGACTACCGCACCGCCGACTTCCCCTTCACCCAGTACGCCAACCTCGCCGACCGGCAGCTCGGGGCCGGAGTGATCGCCGCCAACGACGAGTTCTTCGCCCAGCGCGAGAACCTGCTGGTGCCCGGGCCCGCCGAGTTCGACCCCGAGCACTTCGGGCACAAGGGCAAGATCATGGACGGCTGGGAGACCAGGCGCCGCCGCGGGGCCTCCGCCGACCACCCCTGGCCCACGGCGGAGGACCACGACTGGGCGCTGGTCCGCCTCGGCGCCCCCGGCGTCATCCGCGGCATCGTCGTCGACACGGCCCACTTCCGCGGCAATTATCCGCAGGCGGTGTCGATCGAAGGCACGTCGGTGCCGGGCTCCCCTTCGCCGGAGGCGCTGCTGTCCGGTGACGTGAAGTGGACGACGCTCGTGCCCCGCACGGCGGTGGGCGGTCACGCGGCGAACGGCTTCACGGTGTCGGTCGAACAGCGCTTCACACACCTGCGCGTCAACCAACACCCCGACGGCGGCATCGCGCGCCTGCGGGTGTACGGCGAGGTCGTCCCGGACCCGAAGTGGCTCCAGGCGCTCGGCACCCTCGACGTGGTCGCCCTGGAGAACGGCGGCCGGGCCGAGGACGCCTCCAACCTCTTCTACTCACCGGCCACCAACACCATCCAGCCGGGCCGCTCCCGCAAGATGGACGACGGCTGGGAGACGCGCCGCCGCCGCGACCGGGGCAACGACTGGATCCGCTACCGCCTGGCCGCCCAGTCCCAGATCCGCGCGCTGGAGATCGACACGGCATACCTGAAGGGCAACAGCGCGGGCTGGGCATCGGTGTCCGTACGGGACGGCGAGGACGGCGCCTGGACCGAGATCCTCCCGCGCACCCGCCTCCAGCCCGACACCAACCACCGCTTCGTCCTCCCGACGCCCGCCGTCGGCACGCACGCGCGCGTGGACATCTATCCCGACGGCGGGATCTCGCGGCTGCGGTTGTTCGGCTCGCTGACGGAAAGCGGCGCCGCGGCGCTGGCGGCACGCCATCAGGAACTGGGCGGCTGACACAGGGTGGGGTTCGCCCCCGCCGCCCCTTCTCAAACGCCGGAGGGGCTGATTTCAGCCCCTCCGGCGTTTGAGGAGCGGGGGTTTGGGGGCGGAGCCCCCAAGGTCGGGAACGGGAAGGGGCGTCGGGGGCGAACCCCACCGCCCGTCGGCATCACGCCGCATGGCCCCCGTCCACCGAGAACTCCGCACCAGTGACGTAGTCCGCCCCCGCCAGATGGGCGACCGTGAACGCCACCTCATCGGCCGTGCCGAAACGCCCCAGTGCCGTCATCCCCGCCTGCCCCGCCGCGAACGGCCCGTCCGCCGGATTCATGTCCGTGTCGATCGGCCCGGGATGCACGATGTTCGCCGTGATGCCACGCCCGCCCAGCTCTCTGGCGAGGGCCTTCGTCAGACCGGTCAGGGCCGACTTGCTCATCGCGTAGAGCGTGCCGCCGGGCCCCGGCACGCGCTGGGTCATGCAGGTGCCGATGGTGATGATCCGGCCGCCGGGGCCCATCCGTGAGGCGGCCGCCTGCGAGGCGAGGAAGACACCGCGCACGTTGACGGCCAGGACCCGGTCCACATCGGCGAGCGAGAGGTTCTCCAGGGGCCCGAGCAGGCCCACCCCCACGTTGTTCACCAGCACGTCGAGACGGCCGCCGAGCGCGTCCGCCGCACGCGGCACTGCCCCCGCCGCCTCCTCCGCGTCCGCGGAGTCCGCCCGCAGGGCCACAGCCCGGCGCCCCAGCGTCTCGACGGCCCGTACGACGTCCTCGGCCGCCGACTTGTCGTTCACGTAGGTGAGAGCGACGTCGGCGCCCTCCCGGGCCAGCCGCAGAGCCGTCGCCGCACCGATGCCACGGCTGCCGCCGGTGACGAGCGCGACCTTGCCGTTCAGAGTTCCGTGAGTCGTTGTCATGACGTCCATCCCACCGGCCCGGAACCCGGATCGCTGGCGGCCCTCGGACATCGACCTCAGCCATCTGGAACCTTTCTCTCCGTCATGGCCACGGATCTGCGTGAGATCCGATGTACGCCCGGCACGTTCCGGTCCCTCTTCCTGATACGTAGACGGGTCAGTAATTCCCCCGATGGATCCCGGGCCGCGGTTGGCGACCATGGTCAATCGGCCGGCCCTATCCGGACGGTGCGGAGGGGGGAGCGCACATGAGGGTGTCCCAGAGGCGGCATGCCGCTTTGGCAGGGCGGC
This sequence comes from Streptomyces sp. NPDC006602, assembly GCF_042870385.1. Lineage (NCBI taxonomy): Bacteria > Bacillati > Actinomycetota > Actinomycetes > Kitasatosporales > Streptomycetaceae > Streptomyces > Streptomyces sp. NPDC006602. The sequence goes on from NZ_JBIAHG010000004.1 coordinate 425,086, forward strand.
CGGCCGGCCGTCGTTGCACGTGTGCGGAGCCGTCTGGATCAAGCGCGGCCCTTCCGCCTGCTCAGGCTTCGCAAACCCTCGGCTGAGCCCGGTATTTCACGTGAAGAGAAGGGCGTATCCCATGAACCCGTCGATCCGATCGCGTCCTGCCGTGCGAGGTGCTCTCCTCGCGGCCGGCGTGGCCCTGCTGCTCACCACCCTCGTCGGCTGCTCCGAGGACAAGGAGACTCTGGCGAGCTGGTCCGAGAACGGCGGCCAGAAGCACATGGACACCATCGGTGCGGACGTGACCACCCTGACCCGGGTGAGCGATCCTATCGGCGCGGACTCCACGATCGGCCCGCGCTGCAGTCAGATGCTCGACGACGTGAAGGCGGCGAGGGCCTACGGCGAGCTGCCGGACAAGGGCGCTCAAATCAGTTGGGAGGAGACACTCGATCGACTCAAGACGGCCGCTTCTCACTGCCTGCGCAACGTCAAGGCCGGCAACGGGGGAGCCAGCCTCGCCGATGCCATCGACGTCCAGAGCGCATTCCACGTTTTCGCCGACCGGATCGAACGCGTCCGCAGCCAGTCTTGATGCGCGCCGTGTCCCGGCCCGTGGAACGGTTGCGGCCAGTCGCCCGGTATTTCGTGAAAGTGCCGGGCGGCAGATCAACTTCCCGAAAACTCATCGGCCTTGACGGGAAAATCCTCCTGGCCGGCACCGGCGTGCACGCCGCGCACGTCGCGATCAACATCTGGATCGGCGACGGCGGGCCGCCGGCTTTCCCGACGGCCACACCCGAGCAGATCGCGCCCCTGTACTGGGACCTGCACGAACGCAACCACCGGTCCGAGGTCGTCTTCAACGGCTGAGCAGTGGCCGGTCACCAGGGGAGGGGCAGCACTTGCGCCCCCCATCCGTCCCCTCCCGCCACCCGCCTGTTACAGCTTGCGGAAGTCCCAGGAGACGGTCTTCGACGGTGTCAGGCGGATCCACGCATGCCGACCATCGTGCGGCATTGCCTCCAGGCCGAAGTTCTTGCGGGCGAACAGCGGTTCCAACGCGTCGAGTTCGGTGCACGGTTCTCCGGTGCGGGGGATCTCGCCCACGAACTCCGCGGTGCCTGACAGTTCGACTCCGCGCAGCTCCCCGTACCCCTCGCCGGAGTCGACGACGACAGCGACGCGCGGGTCGTGACGGAGGTCGGCCCATCGCTTGCTGCGCACGATGGAGTACAGCCACAGCGAGGTGCCGTCCCAGGCGAACCAGAGGGCACTGAGATGCGGGGCGCCGTCGATTGAGACGGTAGCGATGCGGCACGTGCGCTGGCTGGCGAGGAACTCGTCCAGCTCGTCCGGCGTCATCATGATCTTTCGGCTCCTGCGCTGAGTCGCAGCCATGCGGGGCCTCTTTTCTCTTGCGTCAGGGTGCCAGGGAGGAGGCGTATCTGATGGGCGTCAGAAGCATTGGGCATTTTCCATAAGCCTGCAATGGCTGAGGGGCCCCTGCGGAGGAACAGCCGCGCACACTGCGCCCGCGTCGCTCGTGCAGGGCCTCGGGAGTGAGCAGTTCGAGCGTACTTGTGGGGGGAATAGAGGCCGAAGGGCGTGGTGCCCAGGCATACCAGTCCGGAACAGGGCGATGGGGCCGGGCAGTTCGGCGACCACATCCTCCCTCAGACCAGGGATGTGCGAGAACCCGCTCCAGCGAGCGAACGTGTCGGCCCGCCCCGTGGCAGCGACACGGGGCGGGGGTGGGTACGGGCAGGCGGGTCAGAAGGTGAGGAGCACCTTGGTGGCGCGTCGCTCGTCCATCGCCTTGTAGCCCTCGGCGGCCTGCTCCAGCGGCAGGGTGAGGTCGAACACCTTGCCCGGGTCGATCTTGCGGTCCCAGATGAGCTGGAAGGCTGACCCGGAAGAAGCCTGCCCGCGGCCGGGCGGAGAAGCCGAGTCCCACCGGCCGAGCCGGCCTACGAGGAAGACTCGGGGCCCTCGTCGCCGAACTGCCGGTGTCGGGTCATCGAGCGGTGAGGACGTGCGCCCACGGCTCATCGATGTCGGCCAGACCCAGCACGGCGACCACGTTGTCGAGCATTCCGGCGCCGAACCAGCGCCGCACGGCGTCGTCGTCGCCCAGCAGCTGCCGAACGGTGTCAACCTGCTTGGCGTAGCACCGGCGCAGCCCTCACCAGGGCGGTCGCCCATTGGCTTTTGAGGGCGGGGTAGAAGGGGCGGAGTCCCTTCACATCACGACAGCGCCGGTCGCGCCGGCGACCTCCGCCAGCCACACCCCCCGCCGCTCCCGCCGCGACATTTCACACGCCTCGGCGATCCGCAACGCCTGCAACGCCTCGCGCCCGTCGCACGGGTTGGCCAGCTCACCCCGTACGACGTCGACGAACGCGCACAACTCCGCCTCGTACGCCGGCCCGAACCGCTCCAGGAACCCCGCCCACGGTTTGTCCGCGGCCGGCGGCCCCGTCGGCTCGGTGGACGCGATCGGCGTACGGTCGTCCAGCCCGACCACGATCTGGTCCAGCTCCCCGGCGAGCTCCATGCGCACGTCGTACCCCGCCCCGTTCAGCCGCGTCGCCGTCGCCGTGGCGAGCGTGCCGTCGTCCAGGGTGAGCAGCGCAGCGCCCGTGTCGACGTCGCCCGCCTCGCGGAACATCGCGGGACCCGCGTCGGACCCGGCCGCGTACACGTCGACGACCTCGCGCCCCGTCACCCAGCGCAGCACGTCGAAGTCGTGGATCAGGGTGTCACGGTAGAGCCCGCCGGACTGCGGCAGGTACGCGGCCGGCGGCGGCGCCTGGTCGGACGTCAGTGCCCGCACGGTGTGCAGCCTGCCGAGTCGCCCGGAGCGCACCGCCTCCCGCGCCCCCGTGTAGCCCGTGTCGAACCGACGCTGGAACCCCATCTGCAGGATCGTTCCGGCGGTCTCGACCTCGCCGATCGCCTGTAAGGTGCCCGCCAGATCGAGGGCGATGGGCTTCTCGCAGAACACGGGCAGCCCCGAGCGTGCTGCCCGACCGATCAGTTCGGCGTGCGCCGATGTCGCCGTCGTGATCACCACCGCGTCCACGCCCCACTTGAAGATCTCGTCCACTCCCGGCGCCGCCGTCTCGCCCAGCCGGTGCGCGAGATCCTGGGCCCGCGCGGGGTCCGCGTCCGTGAGGATCAGGGAGCCGACCTCCCGGTGTCGGCTGAGGGTGTTCGCATGGATGGTGCCTATGCGGCCCGTACCGATGACTCCGATGCGCATGTGACCAACCTGCGTGCCGACCCGGCGCGCTGTCAATGCGTATGTCCGGACAATCGAACTACACAACTTCCCGTCAACCATCCACGGAGCTACGCTCGGCCCCGTGCCGAAACCAGGAGTGGACCCGACCGTGACGCTCGAGCTCAGTGTGGACCGGAGCAGCCCGGTGCCGTTGTACTTCCAGCTGTCCCAGCAGTTGGAGGCCGCCATCGAGCACGGAGCACTCACCCCCGGCAGCCTGCTGGGCAACGAGATCGAGCTCGCCGCCCGGCTCGGCCTGTCCCGGCCCACCGTCCGACAGGCCATCCAGTCGCTCGTCGACAAGGGCCTGCTGGTGCGCCGCCGCGGTGTCGGCACGCAGGTCGTGCACAGCCAGGTCAAGCGCCCCCTGGAGCTCAGCAGCCTCTACGACGACCTGGAGGCAGCAGGCCAGCGCCCGGCGACAAAGGTCCTGGTCAACACCATCGTCCCGGCGACCGCCGAGATCGCGGCCGCCCTCGGCGTGACCGAGGACAGCGACGTACACCGGGTGGAACGGCTGCGCCTCGCGCACGGCGAGCCGATGGCGTACCTCAGCAACCACCTGCCGCCCGGACTGCTCGACCTGGACACCGAGCAGCTGGAGGCCACCGGCCTGTACCGCATGATGCGGGCCGCCGGGATCACGCTGCACAGCGCCCGTCAGTCCATCGGCGCCCGCGCCGCCACGGCCGCCGAGGCCGAACGGCTCGCCGAGGAGGAGGGCGCCCCACTGCTCACCATGCAGCGCACGACCTTCGACGACACCGGCCGCGCGGTCGAGTTCGGCAGCCACACCTACCGGCCGAGCCGCTACTCCTTCGAGTTCCAGCTGCTCGTACGCCCCTGAGGCAGACGTGCCGGTTCGTCGCAATGTCAGGACAATCGACCGGCTCGCACAAGGACACCGCCCCCTTCGAGCCGAGCCGGACGATCCGCGCCGTGAACCGCAGCGCAAGGGGCATACGGGATGTATCACCATACGGCTCCGCCGCGGGGCGCGACCAGCCCCGACGCACCCGCACCCGGCAGAGCACAGGAACCGTCCTTCGCTCCCCAGTACAGCATCCACCCCGACGTTGAGGCAGAATCGGCGGCGATGAGCACCTACGGCAACTTCACCGCCCCCATCGGCTCCCGCCGCGCGCCGGCGCTCCGCACGGTCGGCACGAGGGAGCGCCGATCGCACCTGACCGCACCCCGCGTGCCCACCGTCGGCATCGACATCGGCGGCACGAAGGTGATGGCGGGCGTCGTCGACGCCGACGGCAACATCCTGGAGAAGCTCCGCACGGAGACTCCGGACAAGTCCAAGAGCCCGAAGGTCGTGGAGGACACGATCGTCGAACTGGTCCTGGACCTGTCCGACCGCCACGACGTGCACGCGGTCGGCATCGGCGCGGCCGGCTGGGTCGACGCCGACCGCAACCGCGTGCTGTTCGCGCCCCACCTGTCCTGGCGCAACGAACCCCTCAGGGACCGCATCTCGAGCAGGCTCTCCGTGCCCGTCCTCGTCGACAACGACGCCAACACCGCCGCCTGGGCGGAGTGGCGCTTCGGCGCGGGCCGCGGCGAGGACCACCTCGTCATGATCACGCTCGGCACCGGCATCGGCGGCGCGATCCTCGAGGACGGCCAGGTCAAGCGCGGCAAGTACGGCGTCGCCGGCGAGTTCGGCCACATGCAGGTCGTGCCCGGCGGCCACCGCTGCCCGTGCGGCAACCGCGGCTGCTGGGAGCAGTACAGCTCCGGCAACGCGCTGGTCAGGGAGGCGCGCGAGCTGGCCGCGGCGGACTCCCCGGTGGCGTACGGGATCATCGAGCACGTCAAGGGCAACATCGGCGACATCACCGGCCCGATGATCACCGAGCTGGCCCGCGAGGGCGACGCGATGTGCATCGAACTGCTCCAGGACATCGGCCAGTGGCTCGGCGTCGGCATCGCCAACCTGGCCGCAGCCCTCGACCCGTCCTGCTTCGTGATCGGCGGCGGTGTCTCGGCCGCCGACGGCCTGCTGATCGACCCCGCGCGGGACGCCTTCAAGCGGCAGCTCACCGGCCGCGGCTACCGCCCCGAGGCCCGGATCGTCCGCGCCCAGCTCGGCCCCGAGGCAGGCATGGTCGGCGCCGCCGACCTGTCCCGGCTGGTCGCCCGCCGCTTCCGCCGCGCCAAGCGGCGCCGGGTGGAGCGGTACGAGCGCTACGAGCGGTACGTGGAGGCCCGCCGTACGTCACAGGACACGGCGTGACGGCGTCGCTGCCGCGCCCGGCCGCGGCCTCGGACGAGAGCCGGTCGCCGGAGGACCGCCGCCACCGCAACCGCCGCAGGGCGCTCACACTGCTCATCATCGTCCTGCTCATCGGCGTCCCGGCCGGCTACCTCGTGATCTCCGCCAACCAGAGCCGTGACAGCGGCAAGGACAAGGAGGCGAAGTACTCGGCCACCGGCCTGAGCGCGGGCTGGCCGTCCAAGGTGCAGCGCCGCCTCTACCAGGTGCCGGTCCCGCACCCGGCGGACCACATCGCCTACTACGAGACCAACAACTGGAAGACCAGCCGCCTCTACGTCCAGTTCCGGACCAGCAAGGCCGGCCTCGACGCCTTCCTCACCGGCGTGGGCGTCGACCGGGAGGACCTTCAGCAGGGCGAGATCACCATCAGCACACGTGACCGGAGCATCACCGGCTGGTCCTTCGAGGGCCCCGGCCCGTGGTTCGGCCTCGTCCACACGCAGATGAACCCGGCCCCCACCCAGGACATCGTCGTCAACCTGTCCGTCCCGGCCAGCCCGATGGTCTACGTCGTCTCGCGCACCGTTCCCTAGAACGAGGGCCCCGGCCGGTCCCCGGGGCCGATTGTCAGACCCCGCCCGTAGAGTCGAAGACGAGTGATCCGACACACGGGCGGGAGGTGACAGGACGTATGAGCGACATGGCGACGACGGCGTACGGCAGCGCGGGCCGAGCGGTCTCGTCGGACGGGCGGGCGGCGCAGTCCGTCCCCGTCCGACTCGCGGCCGTGTTCCTGCCCGCGCCCCTTCCGCGCCAGGGCCGGATCGCCTTCTGGGACCCGGAAGACGGACCGCTGCCCGCCGCCGACACCGAGCTCACCGTCGTACGACGCCACGGCGCGGGCGTACGCCGCAGGGCCGCCCCCGCGCTGTCGCTCACCCTCGGCGAGGCCCTGCCCCTGCTCGTCCGCGCCCGGCGCGACCCCGCCGCCCACCCCGCCACCGCCTGCTGGGGCGCGGCCGCACTGCACGCGCTGCGGCTCACCGCCCGCGGCCGGCTGCTGCCCGGACTGACGGCCACCGGCCACGACGCCTGGCGGGCCGGTCCCCTCGACCCCTCCGACATCGCCCACCTGCGCGCGGTCGCGGCCGCCCTGCCGTACGAAGGCCACGCGGTCCCGCTGCCCGGCCCGGGCGTGATCAAGCTGCCCGAACCGGAAGCGCTGATGCGTTCCTTCCTGGACGCGGTCGCGGACACCCTGCCCCGCACCCCGGCCGCCGCGTACGCCTCCGGCAAGCCCTTCGCCGCGCGCGAGCCGCAGCGCCTGCCCGGCGCCGCCGACTGGGCCGCCGAGGTCGCCGCCGGCATGGACGCGGGCGTGCGCATCTCGCTCCGCCTGGACCTGGCGGCGTACAACCTGTTCGACGACAGCGGCGACGGGGCGCGCCACGCCGGCGCGGCGATCGTCCAGGTGCACAGCCTCGCCGACCCCACCCTGGTGGCCGACGCGGCGGCCCTGTGGTCCGGCGACGCGGACGCCGCCTTCGGCCCCCGCGCCCGCGTGGACGCGGCCCTCGCGGTGCGCCGCGCGGCCCGCGTATGGCCGCCCCTGGACCGCCTCTCCGAGCAGGACGTGCCCGACGTACTGGCCCTGTCCGACGAGGAGTTGGGGGATCTGCTCGGCGTGGCGGCGACCCGGCTCGCAGCGGCCGGAGTGGCCGTGCACTGGCCCCGGGACCTCGCGCAGGACCTGACCGCGGCCGCCGTGGTCCGGCCCGCACCCGGCTCGGCGACCGACGGTACCGGCTTCTTCGAGAGCGAGGAACTGCTCCAGTTCCGCTGGCAGTTGGCGCTCGGCGGCGACCCGCTCAGCGAGGGCGAGATGGACGCGCTCGCCGAGGCCCACCGTCCGGTGGTCCGCCTGAGGGACCAGTGGGTGCTGGTCGACCCCGCCCTCGTCCGCAAGGCCCGCAAGCGCGAACTCGGCCTGCTCGACCCGGTCGACGCGCTGTCCGTCGCCCTCACCGGCAGCGCCGAGGTCGACGGCGAGACGGTCGAGGCGGTCCCGGCCGGCGCCCTGGCCACCCTGCGCGACCGCCTGACAGCCGGGGTGCGCCCCGCCGAGCCGCCGCCCGGACTGCACGCCACCCTCCGCGACTACCAACTCCGCGGCCTGGCCTGGCTGGACCTCATGACCTCCCTCGGCCTCGGCGGCTGCCTCGCCGACGACATGGGACTCGGCAAGACGATCACTCTCATCGCCCTGCACCTGCGCCGGGCCCGCACCGAACCCACGCTGGTGGTCTGCCCGGCCTCCCTGCTGGGCAACTGGCAGCGGGAGATCACCCGGTTCGCGCCCGGCGTCCCCGTCCGCCGCTTCCACGGCCCCGAACGCACCCTGGACGACCTGGACGGCGGCTTCGTCCTCACGACGTACGGCACCATGCGGTCGGCGGCACCGCGACTGGCCGAGCAGCACTGGGGCATGGTCGTCGCGGACGAGGCACAACACGTCAAGAACCCGTACTCGGCGACGGCCAAGGCCCTGCGCACGATCCCGTCCCCCGCGCGCGTGGCCCTCACCGGCACGCCCGTGGAGAACAACCTGTCGGAGCTGTGGGCCTTGCTGGACTGGACGACACCGGGACTCCTCGGCCCTCTGAAGTCCTTCCGCGCCCGCCACGCGCGCGCCGTGGAGAACGGCGAGGACGACGAGGCGGTCGCCCGGCTGGCCCGCCTCGTCCGCCCCTTCCTGCTGCGCCGTAAGAAGTCCGACCCCGGCATCGTCCCCGAGCTGCCGCCCAAGACGGAGACGGACCACCCGGTCCCGCTCACCCGGGAGCAGGCCGCGCTGTACGAGGCGGTGGTCCGTGAGTCGATGCTGGCCATCGAGACCGCGGAGGGCATCGGCCGCCGGGGCCTGGTGCTGAAGCTGCTGGGCGCGCTGAAACAGATCTGCGACCACCCCGCCCTGTATCTGAAGGAGGACGTCCCGACGACGGCCACCGACCGGCTGGCCGCCCGCTCCGGCAAGATGGCCCTGCTGGACGAGTTGTTGGACACGCTCCTGGCCGAGGACGGCTCGGCGATCGTCTTCACGCAGTACGTCGGCATGGCCCGCCTCATCACCTCCCACCTGGCCGCCCGCGCGGTCCCGGTGGACCTCCTGCACGGCGGGACACCGGTGCCGGAGCGCGAACGCATGGTGGACCGCTTCCAGAGCGGGGCGACCCCGGTCCTGGTCCTGTCCCTTAAGGCGGCCGGCACGGGCCTCAACCTCACCCGCGCGGGCCATGTCGTCCACTTCGACCGCTGGTGGAACCCGGCCGTCGAGGAACAGGCCACCGACCGCGCCTACCGCATCGGCCAGACCCAGCCCGTCCAGGTCCATCGCCTCATCACCGAGGGCACCGTCGAAGACCGCATCGCCGAGATGCTCGAGGCCAAGCGGGCCCTCGCCGACGCGATCCTCGGCTCCGGCGAGTCCGCCCTCACCGAACTCACCGACCGCGAACTCACCGACCTGGTCTCCCTGAGGAGGCCCCAGTGACCCCCGGTCCCGCCGACGAAGCACGCCGCGCGCTCCAGGAGGCACGGGAGCGGGCCGGCGGGCGCGGTGGTGCCGATCGGCGGGGGGCGGCCGGGCATCCAGGGCGTGATGTGGAGCGGGCGGCGCTTGAGAGCGACCGGGCAAGCGAGGCTGGTGGGCCTGGTGGGGACCTCGACGCGTTTGAGCCGCCCGAAGGAATCGACGAGCCCGGCGCCCCCGAGCAACAGCCCGCCACGGCGACCCAGGGCGGCGACGAAACCGCCCGTGAGGGCGCGCGTCCCGCGGACGTCGCGCGCGAGGCGTTGCGTGCGGCTCGCGATGCTGCACGGCAGGCCCGGGCGGACGCGGCGACCCAGGAGACGGAGGCCGCACGTCGACGGCGCCGTACGGCCCCGACCGCCGTCCGCCGGCCTCGAAGCGGCGCCCCGGGCCGGACCGCCGACCTCCGGGCGCGTGACGTACGGGAGTTCCTGGCCGACGCCTTCCGCATGCCCGCGGACGTGGACGATCCGGGGGAGGAGCAGAGGGAGCACAACGACGTTACGCGGCAGGCTCGTTCGGCTGCACGGACATCGACCGACCCTCAGGCCCGGGCGGACGCGGGCTTTGATGTGCCGGGGTTGGCCCCTCGCGCGCCTGGTGGGCGTCCGGGGGACGCGGGCGTCGGCGTGGAGGAGTCGTCCTCGCGCGCGTCTGCCTCGAGTCCGGCGCAGACCGGCTCGGATGCGTCGGGGTCGGTCTCGCGCGTGCCCGGTGGGCGTCCGGGGGAGGCCGGCGCCGGCATGGTGGGGTCGTCCTCTGCCGCGTCTGCCCCGAGTCCCGGGCAGACCGGGTCGGATGCGTCGGGGTCGCCCTCACCCACGCCCGGTGGGAGTCCGGCGGACGCCGGCAGCCACACGTTCGGGCCACCTGCGGCCCCCTCTGCTCCGAGCCCGGCGGGCACCGGCGCCGACAGGGCGGGGTCTCTCCCGCCCTCGGCGGACCCGCACCCCGCAGACGCAGCCACTGACGCAGACGGCACCGGCACCGGCATGCCAGGTTCCACCACGCCCCCGCCCCCGCCCCCCTGGGCGTCCGCCACCCCCAGCTCTCAGCCCCCACCGGCACCACCCCGCCGCCCGCGCTCCATGGCCGCCCCCGGCCGGGACGGCGACCTGCGTCGTACCTTCCCCGCCTTCCCGCCGCGGCCGTCGGACGGCGCCGGGTTCGCCGAGACCTGGTGGGGCAATGCGTGGGTCGCCGCGTTGGAGGAGGGGGCGTTGGACGGCAAGAGGCTGGCGCGTGGGCGGGGATATGCCGAGCAGGGGAACGTGGATGCCATCACGGTGACTCCGGGGCTGGTGCTCGCGTACGTGCAGGGGAGCCGCCCCCGGCCGTACCGCGTCCAGGTGCGGTTGCGCACGCTCGACGACGCAGACTGGGAGCGGTTCCTGGACAGTGCCGCCGAGCGGCCGGGACACATCGCCGCGCTGCTGGACAAGGAGATGCCCCAGGCGCTCGCCGAGGGCGGCGTGCGGCTGCTGCCCGGCCCCGGCGACCTCGAACCGCAGTGCAGTTGCCCCGACCGCGGTCACCCCTGCAAGCACGCCGCGGCCCTCTGCTACCAGACCGCCCGACTCCTCGACGCCGATCCCTTCGTACTCCTCCTGCTGCGCGGCCGCGGGGAACAGGACCTGCTCGACGCCCTGTCCCGGCTCAGCGCCACCCGCGCGGCCCGCGCCGCCCAGGATCAGGGCCCGGCCCGGCTGCCCTGCGTACGGGCCGGCGACGTCCTCGCGCCCCGCCGCCTCCCGCCCCTCCCGGCGCCCCTGCCCCCGCCCCCGCACCCCGAGCAGCCCCCGGCGTATCCCGCGGCCCCGGGCGGCCCGGACCCCTTCGCGCTGGACCAGTTGGCGACCGACGCCGCGGCCCGCGCCCATGCGCTGCTCGCCACCGGCCGCGACCCGGTCGGCGAACTGACCCTGTGGCAGGACGCGGTGCGGCTCGCCGCGGCCCGCCCCGGTTCCGGACTCACCGCCGGCACCCGCGCCATCTACGCCGCACTGGCCTCCGCAGCCGGCCGTACCCCGTCCGAACTGGCCCGCGCGGTCGCCGCCTGGCGGCAGGGCGGACTTGAGGGACTCGCCGTCCTCGAAGAGCCCTGGGACCCGCCGGCCGGCCGCTTCGACCGTGCCCGCCCCCTCCTCCTCGCCGCCGACCTCCCCGCCTTCCGCCCCTGGCACAACCACCTCACCCACCCCCGCGGCCATGTCCAGCTCCGTCTCGGCCGCGACGGCCTGTGGTACGCCTACGAGTCCGAGCCGGGCCACGACGACTGGTGGCCCCGCGGCACCCCCGACCTGGACCCGGTCGGCGCCCTCACCGGCCTCGGCACACCGACCGACCTGTGACCGCTCCTGGAAACTGAGCGGGAGTGAGTTCTGGTGCCAGACTCCTGCTCGACGAGCTCGCCACCAGAGGAGATCGCACGGGCCGGACACGTACGCCTCCGGCCACGGCGCCCGCGCGAGCGTGTACTTGCCGCGCTCGGAGGCGCCGACGATCGCGGCCGCCGACCAGTGCTGCTCGTCGCGGGCGGCACCGTCAAGTCGCATGCCCGCCTGCGGGTTGGCGATCACCGTCCAGGGGCATCAGGACTGGGCAGGACCGGCCGCCCAAGATATGGCGTGGCCCCGGCAAGCGGCCAGGCCGCGGGCATGCCGGGTGTCCTAGGAGGGGAAGTGATCCGCCATGCGTACGCATCGGCGTACCCATCGGCGTTCCGTAGGAGTGGAGTACCTGTTGCCCGACGAGGCCACATCGGCAGGACAGGCACGGAGGCTGACCTCAGCGTTTCTCTCCCGGCCCCGCCACCGCATGGCGCCGGTGGATGCCGAGCAGATCGACGACGCGACGCTCATCGTGTCCGAACTGGTCGCCAACGCAACCCGGCACGGCCAAGGTGGCTGCCGCCTGCGCCTGCGGGTGTCCGACGAACGGGTGACCGTCGAGGTCTTCGACGACAGCCCGGCCCGGCCCCGCCTGCGGAAGCCCGCGGCCGAGGGCGAGAGCGGGCGAGGCCTGGCCATGGTGCGGTGCCTGGCACAGGGCTTCGACGTCACTCCGGTCACCGGGGGCGGCAAGCGGGTACGCGCGGTCCTGGCCATGTGACGCTGCGCCAGGGGCCCCGAGGGCCGCCTCAAGCAAGTCGGCGCTGCCGCAGAGCTCCTGCTCAGTGCCGAAGCCTCCGCGGTGTCCAGCGAGTCGTCACCGCTCACGTCCTCGGGGGCGACACCCCTCCCGTGATGGGCTGGTGCTGTCCCGGCCATCCGCGTGCCAGGCGCCTTCGATTCGGTGAACACGAGGCTGGTCAGCGGTACCGGCGGGCGGCGGTCCCCGACCCGGAGAACCGGCGGAAGCCGGAGCCCTGTCGTGGACGAACTGGGCCTGCGCCGGACCCCTCTGCGCGATTCGCGGGCTTCGTGCCGCACCTGCCTGGCCGACAACGGTGTGCCGGATCACATTCTGGCCCGGGTGGGCCGGGCACGCGGATGTCCGGACCACGAAGAAGTGGTTGTGAAACCGGGTGTCGAGGATCTTCGCGAAGTCGCCACAACGTGGGGAGGTCTGCATGGGCCGCCGATCCAGGTGCGTGAGAAATCGTGAGATATGAGAGCGTGAGTCGAGTGAGCGACACGACGACGAGCCCCCTGCAGTACCGCTTCGACGGGCCAGAAGACGCACCTGTCCTGATCTTGGGTCCGTCACTCGGTACGACGTGGCACATGTGGGACCGGCAGGTCCCCGAGCTGGCCAAGCAGTGGCGTGTCTTCCGGTTCGACCTGCCGGGACACGGCGGCGCCCCCGCCTACCCGGCCGGCTCGGTCGCCGACCTGAGCACCCGGCTGCTGACCACACTCGACGGACTCGGCGTGCAGCGCTTCGGCTACGCGGGCTGCGCCCTCGGCGGCGCGGTCGGTATCGAGCTGGCCCTGCGCCACCCCGAGCGCGTCGCCTCGCTCGCGTTGATCGCGGCCTCGCCGCGCTTCGGCACGGCCGACGAGTTCCGGCAGAGAGGGGTGATAGTGCGTACGAACGGGCTCGATCCCATCGCCCGCACCTCCCCCGACCGCTGGTTCACCGGCGGATTCGCCGCCGCGCAGCCCGCGATCACCGAGTGGGCCGTGCAGATGGTCCGCACCACCGACCCCGGCTGCTACATCGCCGCCTGCGAGGCGCTGGCCTCGTTCGACGTACGGTCCGAGCTGGCCCGTATCGGCGTCCCGACACTCGTCCTCGTCGGCTCGGACGACCAGGTCACCGGCCCGGCCGAGGCCCGCACCCTGGTCGCGGGCATCCCGGACGCCCGGCTCGCCGTCGTTCCCGGTGCCTCCCACCTGGTGCCGGTGGAACAGCCCGCCGCCGTCACCGACCTCCTGGTGCGGCACTTCTCCACCGCCTGGCAGCCCGCCTTCGACTCGACCACCGGCCAGATGGCGGCGATCGTGGCGTCCCCGGTGAAGCCGGTCCTGTCCGCCGCGCCGCCGCAGCCCGCGCCCCGCGCCGAGATCGCCCCGGCCGCCGTGGAACCCCAGGCGATGGGCCGCCCGGACCCGTACGACGCCGGCCTCAAGGTTCGCCGGGAGGTGCTCGGGGACGCGCACGTCGACCGGGCACTGGCGCAGGCCGACGAGTTCTCGGGCGACTTCCAGGAGCTCATCACCCGCTACGCCTGGGGGGAGATCTGGGACCGGCCCGGCCTCGACCGGCGCTCCCGCAGCTGTGTGACCCTCACCGCGCTGGTCGCCGGCGGCCACCTGGAGGAGCTCGCCTTCCATGTCCGCGCCGCCCTGCGCAACGGCCTCACTCCGGCGGAGATCAAGGAGGTGCTGCTGCAGGCGGCCGTCTACTGCGGCGTACCGGCGGCGAACAGTGCCTTCAAGGTGGCCCAGCAGGTCATCCGCGAGGAGACGACCCCGACCGAGTGAGCCCCGTACGGCGCCCGGGCAGGATGGACCCATGAAGCTCACGAAGAAGTCGCACTCCTGCGTCCGCCTCGAGAAGAACGGGCGGACGCTCGTCCTCGACCCCGGGGGATTCAGTGAGGAGGACGCCGCGGTCGGCGCTGAGGCGATCCTCGTCACGCACGAGCACCCCGACCACTTCAACGAGGGACGGCTGCGGAACGCCATGGACGCCAACCCGGCCGCCGAGATCTGGACCCTCAGGTCGGTCGCGGAGAAGGTCTCCGCCGCCTTCCCGGGCCGCGTCCACACCGTCGGCCACGGCGACACCTTCACCGCCGCCGGCTTCGACGTCCAGGTCCACGGCGAACTGCACGCCGTGATCCACCCGGACATCCCGCGCATCACCAACGTCGGCTACCTCGTCGACGACGGCAAGGTCTTCCACCCCGGCGACGCGCTCACCGTCCCGGACCGCGCCGTGGAGACGCTGATGCTCCCGGTGATGGCCCCCTGGAGCAAGATCTCCGAGGTCATCGACTACGTCCGCGAGGTCAAGCCGCACCGCGCGTACGACATCCACGACGCCCTCCTGACCGACCTCGCCCGCCCGATCTACGACAACCAGATCGGCGCCCTCGGCGGTTCGGACCACCTGCGGCTGATGCCGGGGGAGTCGGCCGAGGTGTGACGACCCCTGGCCCCTGACCCGGGCGGGCAGCGTTGTCAGACCCGCCCGGTAAGTTGTCAGGCATGCGCATCGCGACCTGGAACGTGAACTCGATCACCGCCCGCCTGCCCAGGCTCCTGGCCTGGCTGGAGAGCAGCGGCACCGACGTGCTGTGCCTCCAGGAGGCCAAGGTCGCAGAGGACCAGTTCCCGTCGGACCAACTGCGCGAGTTGGGTTACGAGGCGGCGGTGCACGCCACCGGCCGGTGGAACGGCGTGGCGGTGCTCTCCCGCGTCGGCATCGAGGACGTGGTCAAGGGCCTGCCGGGCGACCCCGGCTATGACGGCGCTCCGGAGCCGCGCGCCATTTCCGCGACCTGCGGCCCGGTCCGCGTCTGGTCGGTGTACGTGCCGAACGGCCGCGAGGTGGACCACCCCCACTTCGCGTACAAACTCCAGTGGCTGGAGGCCCTGAAGGCGGCCGTCGCCGGCGACGCGGGGGGCAGCCGCCCGTTCGCGGTGATGGGCGACTACAACGTGGCTCCGACGGACGACGACGTGTACGACAGGTCCGCCTTCGAGGGATCCACCCACGTCACCCCCGCCGAGCGTGCCGCCCTGACGTCCCTGCGCGAGGCGGGCCTGTCCGACGTGGTGCCGCGGCCCCTGAAGTACGAGCACCCCTTCACGTACTGGGACTACCGCCAGCTCTGCTTCCCCAAGAACCGCGGCATGCGCATCGACCTGGTGTACGGCAACGAGCCGTTCGCCAAGGCCGTCACCGACGCGTACGTGGACCGCGAGGAGCGCAAGGGCAAGGGCGCCTCGGACCACGCGCCGGTGGTCGTGGATCTGGACGTGTAGGTCGACTCCCTCAGCCCGTCGTGGGGCCCGGCTCGGTCTACGCCTCGGAACCCGCCCGCCGCGTGATCGCACGGCTCGCTCGCGTACGACGGCGGCGCGGCGCGCCTCCGGCCCGATCAAGGCCCCCGGCCGGGCAGCCGGAGGTCGCGGTCGCCCGACCAGCGTGTTGGCCCGCTCCGACAGTGCGAACACACGTAGTCCGGTCGCGTGCGGCAACGGGTCGGCCGCGTCGCCGTGTCCCGTTCCGGCAGGATCAGTCCGTCTCGGCCCTGCGGGCTTCCAGCGTGCGGGACAGGCGCATTTCCAGGGCCGGTACCACCCAGGCGATGAACTCGTCGAACGGCATGTCCGCCAGCGGTTGGATCCCGAGCACGTACCGCATGAGGGCCAGTCCGGCCAGGTGTCCCGAGGCCAGTGCCGCGCGGGTGTCGGCGTCCGGGTGGTCCTTGTAACCGGTCGCGTTCGCCCAGGCCTTGGCGCTGGCCTCGACCCGGGCCCTGAGCACCTCCGAGGTGGCGCTGTCCGCGAGCCCGGCCCGGTAGATGGCGGTCATGGCGTACCGAGTCTTCTCGTTCTCCCAGAACGAGAAGTACGTCTGAGCGATCCAGGCGGCCTCCGCTGTGTCGGAGTGGAGGGCCGGTGCGCTGTCGAAGGATGTCGAGACGCTGAAGGAGGAGTTGACGGCGGCCTCGAAGACCCCCTCCTTGTTGGTGAAGAAGTGGTGCACCAGGGCCGGGTCGACCCGGGCGTCCTCCGCGATCGCGCGGATGGTGGTCCTCGCGTAACCGCGGTCCGCGAAGAGACGGAGCGCCGCCTCGAGGATGTGCTCGCGCGTACCGCTGTCGCCGGGGCGGCGGCCGCTGCGGGCTCGCCGCAAAGGCTTCTCAGAAGCCGCGGAACCGTCCGCGTGCCTGGATGTCATGGGATCACTGCACTTCACGGGGGCTACGGGAGAAGAAAATCACTCTAGCGAAAACCGCCTGGCGGACGGCATCCGCGGAATCCATCCACACATGCGTTGAACTCATGAGCGGATGAACGCTACGAAAGATGAACGATCTCAGCAAGAGGCGGTGGGCGGCCGCCGCCGCCTCGCTCGCCCCGCGGTATCGAGGATCTGCGCGCCTGTGGTGCGTGCGGCGGTGTCAATGACACGCTGGGCGTATGAAGATCCCTTTTCTGGGCCACCGGCGCGAGGAGCCCGGCGCCCGCGACCCCGAGGGCATCGCCGAACTGCTCTCCGAATGTGAGCTGCTGCGTTCCCATGCGTCCCAGGAGGGTGTCCAACTCGACGACACCGCCGCCTCGTTGGAGGCGCTGGACCAGTTGGTGCCGCGCTGGCGGGACGACGAGGAGGTCCTGCCCTGGCTCGGCAACGACGCCGGGCTCTACCTCGGGACGGTCATCGTGCGCACGGTTCCGGGCGCCGCCTGGGACCTGTGGCCCAGCGGCCAGCCCGTCATCCGGCTCGCCTCGGGCCGCGAGTTCGACGTCGTGGCCGCCGGGCACGAGTGGGCCGCAAGCGGGGTGCCCGAACTCTCGCAGCTGTATGCCGAGGTAGCCGAAACGTGAATCTCTGGCCGCAGGGCGACGTAAATACGGCTAATGCCCGAAAAGTGCGTGTCGTCCCATAACTATGATCTTGCCCGGATAAGTTGCGGCAACTACGACACAGTTGAGAGTGAGTAGGGCTGGGCATGACCGTCGATCCGTTGATCGAACTGCGTGACGTCAACAAGTACTACGGGGAGCTGCATGTCCTGCAGGACATCAACCTCACCGTCGGCAAGGGGGAGGTGGTCGTGGTCATCGGACCCTCGGGGTCCGGGAAGTCGACCCTGTGCAGGGTGATCAACCGGCTGGAGACCATTCACTCCGGGTCCATCACGCTCGACGGGCAGCAACTGCCGGAGGAGGGCAAGGCCCTCGCAGCGCTTCGCGCCGAGGTCGGCATGGTGTTCCAGTCCTTCAACCTGTTCGCCCACAAGACCGTCCTGCAGAACGTCTCACTGGCTCAGATCAAGGTCCGCAAACACAAGAAGGAGCAAGCCGACAAGCAGTCGCGCGAACTCCTCGACCGCGTCGGCGTCGCCTCCCAGGCGGACAAGTACCCGGCGCAGCTCTCCGGCGGCCAGCAGCAGCGCGTGGCCATCGCCCGCGCCCTCGCGATGGAGCCCAAGGCGCTCCTGTTCGACGAGCCGACCTCGGCCCTGGACCCGGAGATGATCAACGAGGTCCTCGAGGTCATGCAACAGCTCGCCCGGGACGGCATGACCATGGTCGTCGTCACCCACGAGATGGGCTTCGCCCGCTCGGCCGCCAACCGCGTCGTGTTCATGTCCGACGGCCGCATCGTCGAGGAGCGCACTCCCGAAGAGTTCTTCACCGACCCGCACAGCGAGCGTGCCAAGGACTTCCTCTCCAAGATCCTCGCGCACTGAGCGGGGGGCGAACCGTGTTCCGTTCCGTCCGTGTGTGCCCCGGTCCGGCCGCGTCGCCGTGCAAGGTGGCCGGCACCCGCTCCGGGGCCGCCGCGGCCGGACCGGGGACACTGCTGCCGGGTGGGGTTCCCCGCACGGCCCCGACACCCTAGGCCCCGGCCTGGGGGTGGCAGCTCGAGAGCCCATACCCGTCCGGCAGCAGCCGGAGATCACTGCTCGCGCAGCGGAATCGACACGTACGACGGGTCGGTGGCCGGCGAGGAGAAGGTCAGCTGCGCGCCGGTCGGGTTGTGCTCGATGTAGAGCGGGTCGACCGTGTCGACCACCAGGGCCAGCCGGTGCCCTGCCGGGACGTCGTAGGCCGTGGAGAACAGCTCCAGGTCCACGTCGAACGGCTTCCCGGGCGTCTGCCCGTGGAAGGTGTACGGCGCGTTGCTGACCAGCTTGCCGAGGCCGAGCGGCCCCACGTCGTAGAGGTAGGCGACGAGGGTGCCGCTCTCCTTGGTCGGGGTGAGTGTGGTGTGCAACTTCGTGGTGCCCCGCACCTGTTGGGCGCCGGCGTACTTCTCCGACTGCCATACGGCGGCCCAGCGGCGGGGGAGCAGCGGGATCGAGGCGACCGGGGGCAGCCGGGCGATCTGGTCGAGGATGCTGGACAGGAAGACCACCCCGCCGTTGGCGCCCGAGTCGACGTTCGCACGGATCGTGGTCGTGCCCGCGAGGGCGATCTTCTTCCGCGTCGCGCCGACCGACTTCCAGTCCGGATAGCCCTCGTAGCCCGCCGTGGAGCGGGACTCGAGCTGGACGGGCGGCTCCCGGTCGATGCCGTTGTCCTCGCCACGGAGGTAGTGGTCGAACCAGCGCTCGGTGTCCGTCCATACGTCGTTGGGCAGCCCGAACAGGCCGGTGATCTCGGCGGTCGCGTGGTCGCCGGGGCGCAGCTCCAGTCTCTTCGGGCCGGTCAGCTTCTCGTAGAAGTCCGCGTACTGGTTGGGGGAGAAGACCGTGTCACCCCACGCGTTGGCCATCAGGACCGCGGCGCCGTTCTTGTTCAGCTGGTCGACATAGGTCTCAGCGGAACGTTTCTTCCCCCAGGCGACGAGCTCCGGCTCCTTGGCCAGGTTGGAGGCGTAGAAGTCGTCGAAGATCTGCCGGATTTCGGCGCTCTGGCGCCCGGTGACCAGGCTCGCGCCGTCCAGGAGTCCGGCGGCCTGGACGTGCTGGGTGCGGCCCGAGTAGATCGAGTCGATCAGGTCGGCCCAGCCGCTGAGGGCGGCGACGGCCTTCACACGCTTGTCGTGCGCCGCGGCGAGCAGGCTGATGCCGGCGCCGTACGAGACGCCCGCCATGCCGACCTTCCGCGCGTCGGCCGGGGTGTTGGCGAGGGCCCAGTCGATGACCTTGGAGGCGTCGGCGGTGTCGCGCGGGCCCGCGACTTCTATCTCGCCGCCCGACTGCCAGAAGCCGCGCACGTTGTAAGTGACCACGACATAGCCCGAGTTCGCGAGCTTCTGAGCCTGGGCGAGGTACTCGACCTGCGGCAGGCCCCAGCTCGTGGGCATGACGAGCAGCGGGTAGCGGCGGGTGCCGTCGGCGCCGGCGGGGGTGATGACGTTGGCCTTGAGGACCGTACCGCCGTCACCGGTGATGTCGACGAAACGGATGGCGGTCGCGGCCTGGGCGGTTGGGGCGAGCCCGAGGGCGCTGCCGGCGATCAGTGTCGCCGAGACGGCACCCACGGCGGTCGTACGCAGGGCCTTGCGTTGGAGTCCCACGGGTCACTCCTCACTCGTGACATGTCACGTGTCAGTGCAAAGTGACCCGACGGTAACCTCTGTTCATTACCGGAGGTAACCCGTCGGTAAGTTACGCAGGAGTAACGATTGATGGAATGTGCTGAAACCTAGGACGCGCGGTGGGAGTTGCGCGGAGGTGCCGGGGTGGGCAGGGGGGTTTGCGCCTCCCGGGTGACGTCCGCGACGAGTTCGACGACATCGGGTCCGTATGCCTGCGAGTTGACGACCTTCAGCAGCAGGACGAAGGAGTTGTCGCGGTGCTTGCGGGCCAGGCGTTCGTGGTTGCGCGAGAGGTAGCGGGTGGCGGCCTGGTTGGTGATCGCGCGCTGGCCGCAGAAGAGGAAGACCGGCCGAGTCAGGCCGGGTTGCCCGGCTGTGAGTCGCGCGAGCAGCACGTATTCGGTCAGGCCCGGTTCCATGCGGTGACGCTCGCTGCCGATCTGGAACGCCAGTCGGTCCGGGCCCGGTTCCGGACCGGTGTTCACACGAACTCCGGGCAGCATGGCGTGCATGTGGGCCGCCATGCGCCGATTCGACCCGGGACCGCCGACGCAGAACTCGGTCCGCTCTCCGAAGCCCTGGCGGGCCGCGTCCTGGGTGATCACCTCGGCGTGCGCGCCGCAGTCCTTGATGAGCGCGGCGAGTTCCAGGAGTGCAAACACGTCGTAGCGGTGCACCGCGAAGTCGGCGCTGCCCGCGTCGCGGTTGACGACGAGCAGTGACTCCGAATGGTCCGGCAGCCCGAAGAAGGCCTGCTTGCGGCGGAGCTTCCGCTTCCACAGGTAGGTCCTGGCCAGCCAGCCGAGCGCGGCACTGATACCGGCGGCCACCACACCCAGGACGATGTTGCGTACGTCGTCATTCATGGGCGCGCATGCTAGCGGGCGAACGCAAACCCGTGTTCGAAACGGGCTGTTCGTGCCTTCCTGACGAGGCCATGGCGATCGAATAAGCTGCGCGAACGGTCTTCTGGCTGGAGGTTCGGATGCGTCGCCCTGTCGCACGGAAACTGTCGGTTCTCGCGGTCTCGGCCGCCGTGGTGTCGGTGGGCGCGGCGCCACCGACTGCTCAGAGAGCAGCCGTTGAGAAGGTCCCCCTCGCCGTCGGCTACGGCGGCGCCGTGGCCAGCGTCGACGCGGACGCCTCCGCCGCCGGTATCGAGGTGCTGAAGAAGGGCGGCAACGCCGTCGACGCCGCCGTCGCCACGGCCGCCGCGCTCGGTGTCACCGAGCCCTACTCCTCCGGCATCGGCGGTGGCGGTTACTTCGTCTACTACAACGCCAAGTCCCGTACGGTGCATACGATCGACGGCCGCGAGACCGCCCCGCTGACCGCCGACTCCGGCCTGTTCCTGGAGAACGGCAAGCCACTGGCCTTCGCCGACGCCGTCAGCAGTGGGCTGAGCGTCGGCACGCCGGGCACGCCCGCCACCTGGCAGACCGCGCTCGACAAGTGGGGCAGCAAGGGACTCGGCAGCGTCCTGAAGCCCGCCGAGCGGATCGCCCGTGACGGATTCGTCGTCGACGACACCTTCCGCTCGCAGACGGCCTCCAACGAGAGCCGGTTCCGCTACTTCCCGGACACCGCGAAGCTGTTCCTTCCGGGCGGCCGACTCCCCGTCGTCGGCACGACCTTCAAGAACCCCGATCTCGCCCGCACTTACGCCGAGTTGGGAAAGAAGGGCGTCGGCGCCATCTACCACGGCGACCTCGGCGAGGACATCGTCGACACCGTGAACAACCCCCCGGTGGACCCCGCTTCGGGCTGGAACGCCCGCCCGGGCGAGCTCTCGGAGAAGGACCTCGCCACCTACCGCGCCAAGCTCCAAGCGCCCACCAGGACCTCGTACCGCGGCCTCGGCGTCTACTCCATCGCGCCCTCCTCCTCCGGTGGCACGACGGTCGGTGAAGCCCTCAACATCCTTGAGAACACCGACCTGTCGAAGGCGAGCGACGTCCAGTACCTGCACCGCTACATCGAGGCGAGCCGGATCGCGTTCGCGGACCGGGGGCGCTGGGTCGGCGACCCCGCTTTCGAGGACGTACCCACGAAGGAACTGCTGTCGCAGAAGTACGCCGACTCGCGGGCGTGCCTCATCAAGGACGACGCGGTGCTGACCAGCCCGGTGGCGCCCGGTGACCCGCGGAATCCGGCCGCCTGCGCCGGCGGGGGAACGGCGGCGCCGACGACGTACGAGGGCGAGAACACCACGCATCTGACGGCGGCCGACAAATGGGGGAACGTCGTCTCCTACACGCTCACCATCGAGCAGACCGGCGGCAGCGGCATCACGGTGCCCGGCCGCGGGTTCATCCTCAACAACGAGCTGACGGACTTCTCCTTCGCCCCGGCCAACCCGGCCGTCCACGACCCGAACCTGCCCGGTCCGGGCAAGCGGCCGCGGTCGTCGATCTCGCCGACGATCGTGCTGGACAAGCAGAACAAGCCGGTGGTGGCGCTGGGTTCGCCCGGTGGCGCGACGATCATCACCACCGTGCTGCAGACCCTCACCCAGTTCCTCGACCGCGGGCTGCCGCTGGTCGACGCGATCGCCGCACCGCGCGCCAGCCAGCGCAACGCCGCCCAGACCGAGCTCGAACCCGGGCTCTACGGCAGCGAGACGGCCAAGCAGCTGGAGGCCATCGGGCACTCCTTCAAGCTGAACCCGGAGATCGGCGCGGCGACGGCCGTACAGCGACTGCCCGGCGGGAAGTGGCTGGCCGCCGCCGAGAAGGTACGGCGGGGCGGCGGCTCGGCGATGGTCGTGTACCCGGCGCCGTAACGGGGCTCACAGCTCGGGGGCGGGCGTCGCGTCCGGTGTATGGAACGCGAGCCGCCCGTCCTCGGCGTCCACCGTCACCCGGCCGCCCTCGGCGATCCGGCCGTCCAGGAGCAGCCGGGACAGCTGGTTGTCGACCTCGCGCTGGATGGTGCGGCGCAGCGGCCGGGCGCCGTACTCCGGCTGGTAGCCGCGCTCGACGAGCCAGTCGACGGCCGGGTCGGTGAAGTCGACCGTGATGCCCTGCGCGTGCAGGAGCCGGCGGGTGCGTTCCAGCAGCAGGTTGGTGATCCGTCGCAGCTGCTCGGGGGTGAGCTGGCGGAAGACGACGATCTCGTCGATCCGGTTGAGGAACTCGGGCCGGAAGTGCTCCCGCAGCGGCCGTAGGATCTGCTCCCGCCGCGCCTCCTCGTCCGCCTCCGTGCCGCCCGCACCGAAGCCGATGCCCGCGCCGCGCCGGGTGATCGCCTCGGAGCCGAGGTTGCTGGTCATGACGATGACGGTGTTGGTGAAGTCGACCGTGCGGCCCTGGGCGTCGGTCAGCCGTCCGTCGTCCAGAACCTGCAGGAGGATGTTGAAGACGTCCGGGTGCGCCTTCTCCACCTCGTCGAGGAGGAGCAGCGAGTACGGGTGCCTGCGCACGACCTCGGTGAGCTGACCGGCCTCCTCGTGGCCCACGTACCCGGGCGGGGCGCCGACCAGACGGCTGACGGTGTGCCGCTCCTGGTACTCGCTCATGTCCAGGCGGACCATCCGCTCCTCGCTGCCGAACAGGACCTCCGCCAGCGCCCGCGCCAGCTCGGTCTTGCCGACGCCGGTCGGGCCGAGGAAGAGGAAGCTGCCGATCGGCCGGTCCGGGCTCGCCAGGCCGGCGCGGGAACGCATCACCGCGTCGGCGACCACCCGGACCGCCTCCTCCTGGCCGACCACCCGCTCGTGCAGATGCTCCTCCAGGCCGAGCAGCCGGTCCTTCTCCTCCTGGGTGAGACTGCTGACGGGAATGCCGGTCTGCCGGGACACCACTTCGGCGATGGCTTCCGCCGTCACCTCCAGGTGCTGCCCCTCGTCGGCCGCGCCGCCACCGTCGGCCTCCGCGATCCGCTTCTTCAACTCGGCCATACGGTCGCGCAGTTGCGTGGCCTGCTCGTACTGCTCGTCCGCGACCGCCTGGTCCTTGTCCCGGCCGAGCTGCTCGAGCTCCTGCTCCATGGCGCGTACGTCCGTGCCCTTGGTCCGCGCCCGCAGCCGTACCCGCGCTCCGGCCTGGTCGATCAGGTCGATCGCCTTGTCCGGGAGGCGGCGGTCGGTGAGATAGCGGTCGGACAGCTCGACGGCGGCCACCAGGGCCTCGTCGGTGTAGCGGACCTGGTGGTGGGCCTCGTAGCGGTCGCGCAGGCCGCGCAGGATCTCGATCGCGTCCGCGGGGGTCGGCTCCGGCACCAGGATCGCCTGGAAACGGCGGGCCAGCGCCGCGTCCTTCTCGATACGGCGGAACTCCTCCAGCGTGGTCGCGCCCACGATGTGCAGCTCACCGCGGGCCAGGGCCGGCTTGAGGATGTTGCCTGCGTCCAGGGACCCGCCCTCGCCGCCGCCACCCGCGCCCACCACGGTATGCAACTCGTCGATGAACACGATCAGCTGGTCGGAGTGTTCACGGATCTCGCTGACGATGTTGTTCAGCCGCTCCTCGAAGTCACCCCGGTAGCGGGTGCCCGCGACCACCCCGGTCAGGTCCAGGGCGACCACCCGCCGCCCGATGAGCACGTCCGGCA
This sequence comes from Streptomyces sp. NPDC006602, assembly GCF_042870385.1. NCBI lineage: Bacteria > Bacillati > Actinomycetota > Actinomycetes > Kitasatosporales > Streptomycetaceae > Streptomyces > Streptomyces sp. NPDC006602. Next base: position 449,398 of record NZ_JBIAHG010000004.1, read on the forward strand.
CGTCGCCCTCGGAGATGCGCTGGGCGAGCCCCTCCACGATGGCGGTCTTGCCGACGCCCGCGTCGCCGATGAGCACCGGGTTGTTCTTGCCACGCCGGGAGAGCACCTCGATGGTCTGCTCGATCTCCTCCTCCCGCCCGATCACCGGGTCGATACGGCCCTGCCGGGCCAGGTCGGTGAGATCGCGGCCGTACTTGTCCAGCGTGGGCGTGCCGGTGGCGCGCGGCCGTTCGCTGCGGACCTGCCCGCCGTCCGGAGCCGTCTCGGGCGGCAGACCCGAGGGCGCGAAGCGGGCCGAGTTGAGGATGTGCCCGGCCGCCGAGTCCGGGTTCGCGGCGAGGGCGCTGAGCACATGCTCGGGGCCGATGTAGCCGGCGCCGCGCGCCCGGGCCAGGTCGTGCGCGTCCAGCAGGGCGCGCTTGGCGGCCGGGGTCAGGGACAGCGAGGTCGGCGGCGGAGCATCGCCCGGCGAGTGCTGGACCGGGCCCGAGCGCTCGTCGATCTCCGTGGCGAGGGAGTCGGGATCCGCGCCGGCCCGGCTGAGCAGGCTCCTGGTCGGCTCGGCGGACAGCGCGGCCCGCAGCAGGTGCTGGGTGTCCAGGTCCCGGCTGCCGTGTTCCGCGGCGTACTGGGCGGCGCCCCGCACCAGCTCCCGGGCGGGCTGACTGAGCAGCCGCCCGATGTCGATCTGGCGCGGACCGGGGCGTGGTCCGCCGAAGAAGCGGGCGAGGAATTCTCCAAAGGCGTCGTAGCCTTCTGAGCCGGTGAAGCCGCTGGTCATAGCGTTCCCATCCGGCGTCCCTGCGGGGCCCGGGACGCCCTCGCTGATCGACGTGCCGGGGTCGGGTAACCCGTGTGGCAGTCGGTTACACCCCGGGACGCACGCTCGTAGAACACCTTCGCACGAAGGAGGGGAGGGGGCACCTTCAGAGAACCTCGGGGGTCTGTGCAGGCAGCTCTGAAGGTGCCCCGCCGCTCAGCGTGCCGTCAGGATCCGCGGCCCCGTGTCCGTGATCGCCACCGTGTGCTCCATGTGTGCCGCGCGCGAACCGTCGTTCGTCCGCAGGGTCCAGCCGTCCGGGGCCTCGTGGTAGCCGTCCGTGCCGCCGCCGATGAGCATGGGTTCGATCGCGAGGGCCATGCCGTGCCGCAGCGGGAGCCCGCGCCCGGGGCGGCCTTCGTTGGGGACCGGCGGGTCCTCGTGCATGCGGCGGCCGATGCCGTGGCCGCCGAAGCCGTCCGGGATGCCGTACCCCGCCGCCCGGCACACCGTGCCGATCGCGTGCGCGATGTCGCCGATGCGGTTTCCCACGACCGCCGCCTCGATGCCCGCCGCGAGGGCCCGCTCGGCGGTCTCGATCAGGCGGACGTCGGCCGGGCGCGGCCTGCCGACCACGAAGCTGATCGCGGAGTCGCCGGTCCAGCCGCCCAGTTCCGCACCGCAGTCGATGGAGACGAGGTCGCCGTCGCGCAGCCGGTAGGTGGTCGGGATGCCGTGCACGATCGCGTTGTTCACGGAGGCGCAGATGACGGCCGGGAAGGGGGTGGGCGCGAACGAGGGCCGGTAGCCGAGGAACGGCGAGCCGGCGCCCGCCGCGCGCAGCACGTCGTGCGCCACCTCGTCCAGCTCCAGCAGGGAAACGCCGACGTCAGCGGCTTGTCGTACGGCTGTCAGGGCGCGGCCGACGACCTGGCCGGCCTCATACATGGCGTCGATGGATGTGTCGGTCTTCAGCTCTACCATTCCAATTACTATACCGGTATTACAATGCCGGTATGGTACGCACCCCTCTCACCGTCGAAGAGCGCGAACGCGGCGAACGGCTCGGCCGGCTGCTGCGCGAGGCCCGTGGCGGGCGCAGCATGACGGAGGTCGCGGCCAGTGCCCGAATCTCCCCGGAGACCCTCCGCAAGATCGAGACCGGCCGCGCGCCGACCCCGGCGTTCTTCACGGTGGCCGCGCTGGCCCGCGCGCTCGGTCTGTCGATGGACGAACTGGCGGGGCTGTGTGCTCTGGCGGAGGTATAGGGGGCTTCTCGGGCAGTCGCCGCGCAATGGTCAAGATCGCACAATGAGGGTCATGCACTGCGCCGGAAAACTCCCCGTAGCGGGCCTGTAACACGACTGGTGTTGCCTACGGACCGGAGTGCTCCGGTCAGGGCGGGAGTTGGGCGATGACTCTGGATCAACTCCCCGGTCAGGTGCGGGAGTTCGCGAACTACCTGGACAGTCTGCTGGCACGCCTGGATCAGGGCGTCGGCTGGTGCGGCGTGTTCTGGCAGCGCGACCCCGACGGCATGCGGGCCTGCCTCGAAGGGCGTGAGATACCGCCCTGGGACGTCGTCGAGGCGCTCCTGCAGGACCTCGCCACCGAGTACGGCGCCGCCGTCGCCGCCCCGGAGGCGGACCGGGCCCGCCCCCTGCACACCGCCGCACTCGTCGCCCACGACGCCCGCCCCGGCGGCCGGGACGCCCTCAGCGACCGCTTCGACGTCATGCTCCGTGAGCAGCGCTACGCAGCCGAACGACAGGCCGAACTGGGCCGCTTCCTCGCCTCCGCCACCACCCAGCAGGAGGCCGACGCCATCCGCCTCGACCTCGCCTGGGCCCGCGACGACCACGAACGCGCGACCCGCCGCTGCGCCGAACTCCGGTCGCGGATGGAGGACCTGGACCGGCGGTCGGTGAGCGGACAGGCGGAGGAGATCCGCCGCGCACGGACGGCGGGCAGCGGCAGCGGCACCGTGTTCCGCGGGAACGACGGCGATGCGCGGCCGGATGGTCGGGATGCGTACGGCACGCGGTCGGATGGTCGGGATGCGTACGGCACGCGGTCGGATGGTCGGGATGCGTACGGCACGCGGTCGGATGGTCGGGATGCGTACGGCACGCGGTCGGACGGTCGGGATGCGTACGGCACGCGGTCGGACGGTCGGGATGCGTACGGCACACGGCCGGATGGTCGGGATGCGCACGGCACGTCTGCGGGTGGTCAGGATGCGCACGGCACCTCTTCCGGCGGTCGGGGCACGCACGCCGCGCGATCCGACGATCGCGACGCGTACGGCACGCGGTCGGGCGGGCATGACGGGTACGCCGCGCCTTCCGGCGGTCGAAACGCGTACGCCGCGTCTTCGGACGCTCGAAACGCGTACGCCGCGCCCTCGGACGCTCGAAACGCGTACACGCCCGCGCCCTCGGACGCTCGAAACACGTATACCGCGCCCTCGGACGTGCGCGATGGCTCGTACGGCGCCGGATTCGCCGGGCTGCCGCAGCAGCGCGAGGCGTCGGCCATTCCCGCTCCCGCCGCGGACAGCGACGCCGGGCACGGCGAGTACCCGGAGTTCGGCGAGTTCGACGACCGCCCGACCACCACCCCGGAACAGCCGGCCCCCGCCCCGCCAGAACAGCCGGCCCCCACGTCCAAGCAACGCAAGCGCCGCCGCGGCAGTGCCCGTTTCGCCGGGATGGCCGAGGAGGAGGCCGCCCCCGCCGTCGTACCGCCCACCGCCGCACCGGACGTGCCCGCCGCGCCCGTCACCGGGGGCCGTAGCCCGCGCGGGGCCCGGTTCGCCGGGGCCGCGGAGGCGGACGCGGTGTCGGAGCCGCGACGCGAGCCGTTGGACGCGGCGGCCCGGCGCGAGAGTGCCGGGGCCGTGGAGCGGCTGGTGCGACTGCGCGGTGAGGGCCGCAGCGGCGAGGCGCACGCGCTGCTCGCCGAGATCGCGTACTGGCCCGCCGCCCGCTTCCCGCTGCTCGCCGCCGAGATGCAGCGCGCCGGGCTGGGCGCCGACTGGGCGACCCTGCTGTGGGAGGCCGCCTCGCTGCCCCCGGACCGGCTCGTCGCCGTCTCCGACGCCCTGGTCGCCGCGGGGCGCGGCACCGACGGGGAGCAGATCCTCAGGCAGGGCGTCGTGCGGCCCGCCGACGAGATCGGGCGGGCCGTGCTCGGGCTGACCGCAGAGGGCCGCCGCCGTTCCGCCCGCGGGCTCCTGGACGCCTACGTCCGTGTCCGCACCGCCGAGGAGGCGGTCCACAGCGTCGAGCCGGACCCGCAGACCCTCGTCCCGCTCCTGCTGGAGGCCGCCCGGGACGCATCGGCCGACCTCCACCGGGACCTGGTCCACGCGCTCAGGGTGGCGGGCTTCGGCGCCTGACCGCGCCTGACCTGACCTGACCTGACCTGACCTGACCGGACCTGACCGGACCGGACCTGACCGGGCCGGACCGAGAGGCCCGGTCATGGCGCCGGACTCACCCACCGGAGTGCGAACCCTCCCCGGCGCGATCAACACCGGCCGGGTTGGAACCAGCTCGGTTACATCGACGTAAAGAAGGCCCTGCACGCTTGGTGCACGCGGCGCATCGAACGCGATTCACCCGATCGAGTGGGCGGGCATGCTTCCCGGCGAGGACTTTGCCCTCTACGGTCGGCGTACACGCGCGTAGACGCCTCTGACGTCACCGTCGAAGGAGCAGCTCATGGCCAACGTCGTACGTGCCGCTCTGGTCCAGGCCACCTGGACCGGCGACACCGAGTCCATGGTGGCGAAACACGAGGAGCACGCCCGCGAGGCGGCCCGCCAGGGTGCCAAGATCATCGGATTCCAGGAAGTCTTCAACGCCCCCTACTTCTGTCAGGTCCAGGACCCCGAGCACTACCGCTGGGCCGAACCGGTGCCCGGCGGGCCGACCACCCGTCGTATGCAAGAGCTCGCCCGCGAGACCGGCATGGTGATCGTCGTCCCGGTGTTCGAGATCGAGCAGTCGGGCTTCTACTACAACACCGCGGCCGTGATCGACGCCGACGGCACCTTCCTCGGCAAGTACCGCAAGCATCACATCCCGCAGGTCAAGGGCTTCTGGGAGAAGTACTACTTCAAGCCGGGCAACATCGGCTGGCCGGTCTTCGACACCGCCGTCGGCAAGGTCGGCGTCTACATCTGCTACGACCGCCACTTCCCGGAGGGCTGGCGGCAGCTCGGCCTGAACGGCGCCCAGCTCGTCTACAACCCGTCCGCCACGCACCGCGGGCTCTCCAACTACCTCTGGCGGCTCGAACAGCCCGCCGCCGCCGTCGCCAACGAGTACTTCGTCGCCGCGATCAACCGGGTCGGCGTCGAGGAGTACGGCGACAACGACTTCTACGGGACGAGCTACTTCGTCGACCCGCGCGGCCAGTTCGTGGGGGAGACGGCCAGCGACGAGGAAGAGGAACTCATCGTCCGAGACCTCGACTTCGACCTCATCGAGGAAGTCCGGCAGCAGTGGGCGTTCTACCGAGACCGCCGTCCCGACGCGTACGAGGGGCTGGTGCAGCCGTGACCAGGGACCTGCTGGGCCGCCACCGCTCCGTCCTGCCCGACTGGCTCGCCCTCTACTACGAGGACCCGCTGGAGATCACCCACGGCGAGGGCCGCTACGTCTGGGACGCCGAGGGCAACAGGTACCTCGACTTCTTCGGCGGCATCCTGACGACGATGACCGCGCACGCCCTGCCCGAGATCACCAAGGCGGTGAGCGAGCAGGCCGGGCGGATCGTCCACTCGTCCACGCTCTACCTCAACCGGCCGATGGTCGAACTCGCCGAGCGCGTCGCCCACTTGAGCGGCATCCCGGACGCCCGTGTCTTCTTCACCACCTCCGGCACCGAGGCCAACGACACCGCCCTGATGCTGGCGACGACGTACCGCCGCAGCAACACGATCCTGGCGATGCGCAACAGCTACCACGGCCGTTCCTTCAGCGCGGTCGGCATCACCGGCAACCGCGGCTGGTCACCCACGTCGCTGTCCCCGCTCCAGACGCTGTACGTCCACGGAGGCGTGCGGACACGCGGTCCGTACGCGCATCTCGGCGACGACGACTTCATCGCGGCCTGCGTCGACGACCTCACGGACCTGCTCGGCCACACCCGCCCGCCCGCCGCGCTGATCGCCGAACCCATCCAGGGCGTCGGCGGCTTCACCTCCCCGCCGGACGGCCTGTACGCGGCCTTCCGCGAGGTGCTCCAGGAGCGCGGCATCCTGTGGATCGCCGACGAGGTGCAGACCGGCTGGGGCCGCACCGGCGAGCACTTCTGGGGCTGGCAGGCGCACGGCCAGAACGGTCCGCCGGACATCGTGACCTTCGCCAAGGGCATCGGCAACGGCATGTCCATCGGCGGGGTCGTCGCCCGCGGCGAGATCATGAACTGCCTGGACGCCAACAGCATCTCGACCTTCGGTGGCACCCAGATCACCATGGCGGCCGGCCTCGCCAACCTGACGTACCTGCTGGAGCACGACCTCCAGGGCAACGCCCGGCGCGTCGGCGGACTGCTCATCGAGCGGCTGCGGGCCGCCGCGGCGCAGGTTCCGGCCGTACGGGAGGTGCGCGGGCGCGGGCTGATGCTCGGCATCGAGCTGGTCAGGCCCGGCACGGACGAGGCCGACCCGGCGGCCGCGTCCGCCGTGCTGGAAGCGGCCCGCGAGGGCGGACTGCTCATCGGCAAGGGCGGCGGGCACAACACCAGCGCCCTGCGCGTCGCCCCGCCGCTGTCCCTGACCGTCGCGGAGGCCGAGGAGGGCGCCGCGATCCTCGAAGACGCTCTGAGGAGCATCCAGTAGCAGCATTCTGAACAAGGGAAACGCCGCCATGACCACCACCTCGGAGACCTGGGGTCCCGTCGAGCCTGTCGAGCCGACCCTGTCGGTGCGCCAGGTCCTCACGCTGGAGCGGGTCCTCGCCGGTGAACCCGAGGTGGTGGCCGGGGCGAGTCAGCTGGACCGGGCCGTGCGCTGGGTGCACGTCGCCGAGGCCGCCGACGTCGGTGTGATGCTCAGCGGCGGCGAGATGGTCCTCACCACCGGAGTGCTGCTCGCCGGCGACGAGGGCGCGCAGGCCGAGTACATCCAGTCCCTGCACCGCGCGGAGGCCGCGGCCGTCGTGCTGGGTCTGGGGCGGGCGTTCCCGGCCCCGCCGGACGTCATGCGCCGGGCGGCCGACCGGTGCGGGCTGCCGATGGTCGTCCTGCACCGGCCCTTCCCCTTCGCCGAGTTGACGGAGGAGGTCCAGTCCCGGCTGGTGCGGCGGAAGTTCGCCGCCGTCAGCCTCTCCGAGTCCGTACGGACCGCGCTCACCGGACTCATCACCGCGGGCGCCCCGCTGCACCGGCTGCTGGACGAGATCGCCCAGCACAGCGGCTGTCCCGTCGTCGTCACCAACCTCGCCCACCGCGTCCTCGCCACCGCGGGGGAGCGGCCCGCCGTGGACGACGTGCTGCGCGACTGGGAGCGCATCGCCCGCCAGGCCGGCGGCAACGAGGTCGACGGCTGGATCCGCGCGGAGCTGGTCGGACGGGGCGAGCGGTGGGGCCGGATCACCCTGTGCGGCTACCGCGGCGACACCGCCACCGGGCGGCTGCTCGCCGACCGGGCCGCCGAGGCGCTCGTGCTGCACCGCATGCTCGGCGGCACCTCCGCGCACACCTGGGAGGAGCAGTCCGCGCAGAGCCTGCTGACCGACCTGGTCTCCGGCGTCGTACCGGCCCGGCAGCTGCTGCCCCGGGCCCGCGCGGCCGGACTGCCCGTCAACCGGCGCACCTTCGTCCCGCTGGTCGTACGCGACGGCGAACCGGACCGACTCGACCGGGTGCTGCGCATGTTGGGGCTGCCCGGACTGGTCGCCGAGCTGGCCGACGGGGCCGTCGCCGTCCTGCTCAGTCTCGCCCGCGACCAGGACGCGACGGCCCTCGCCGCCCACTTCGTGGCCCGGCTGCGCACCGAGTCCGGGTCCTCCAAGGCCGTGGTCGCGGCGGCCGACGAACGCACCGCCTGGGACGACGTCCCCGCCGGGCTGCGCGAGGCCCAGCACGTCGCCGACGCCGTGGCGGACTCCTCGGCCGTCCTGGACCTCCCGGCCGTCGTACGCCTCAAGGACGTACACCTGCGTGGCCTGATCCGGCTGCTGCGCGACGACCCGCATGTGCAGTCCTTCGCGGAACGCGAACTGGACGGGCTGCTGTGCGGGGCCGGCGAGGACCTGCTCGCCGTACTGCGCACCTATCTCGCCACCGGCCGCAACAAGTCCCGCACCGCCCAGCTCCACCACGTCTCACGGCCGGCGCTCTACCGCCGGCTGGAGGCGATACAGGGCCGGCTCGGCGTCGACCTCGACGACTTCGAGCAGGCCGCCTCGGTGCACATCGCACTCCTCGCGCACGACGCGCAACAGGGCTGAAACATGCGACGACCTGGGAAAACGGCGGTGAAACATGGGTCCACGACAGGGTGACACGGTGCCACGCCGCGGGCCCGGAGACGTGACACCGTGCAACTCAAAGCAAGCTTTCGGACTTTCTAGGCTCCTCGCACACCGAGTGACCGGAGGTCCCGATGAGCACAGTGATCCGAGCCGCCCTCTTCCAGACCGCCTGGACGGGCGACAAGGAGTCGATGATCCAGGTACACGAGCAGGCGGCCCGCGACGCGGCCGCGCAGGGTGCCCAAGTCCTGTGCTTCCAGGAACTGTTCTACGGCCCGTACTTCTGCCAGGTCCAGGACAAGGCGTTCTACGAGTACGCCGAGCAGATCCCGAACGGCCCGATCGTCAAGCGTTTCCAGGCGCTCGCCAAGGAACTGGGCCTCGTCCTCATCCTGCCGATGTACGAGGAGGAGCAGCCCGGAGTCCTCTACAACACGGCCGCCGTGATCGACGCGGACGGCTCGTACCTCGGCAAGTACCGCAAGCACCACATCCCGCAGGTGCCGGGCTTCTGGGAGAAGTTCTACTTCCGTCCCGGCAACAGCGGCTGGCCGATCTTCGACACGGCCGTCGGCCGGATCGGTGTCTACATCTGCTACGACCGCCACTTCCCGGAGGGCTGGCGCGCGCTGGGTCTGGAGGGTGCCGAGATCGTCTTCAACCCGTCGGCCACCTCGCGCGGCCTGTCGGCCTACCTGTGGCAGCTGGAGCAGCCGGCCGCGGCCGCCGCCAACGAGTACTTCGTCGGCGCGATCAACCGGGTCGGTGTCGAGGAGCTGGGCGACAACGACTTCTACGGGACGTCGTACTTCGTCGACCCGGAGGCCCAGTTCGTCGGCGAGGTGGCGAGCGACAAGGAGACCGAACTGGTCGTCCGCGACCTGGACCTGGCCAAGCTGCGCGAAGTCCGCGACCGCTGGCAGTTCTACCGCGACCGCCGCCCTGACGCGTATTCCCCGCTGACCGCACCGTGACCGATGCAGTCCCCGCGCCTCTCGTGAAGGGCGCAGCCCTCCAAGGGGCGCGGGGCAGTGCCTGATATGCGGCTTCCGCCGCGTGGGCGCGACCAGCCACAAACGACCCGCACTTTGACCACAACCCAGCGGAGCGTTAACGCATGAGCAGCCGTACCGTCATCCGTGGTGGCCTCGTCATCACCGCGTCCGACGAGATCCACGCCGACGTCCTGATCGAGGACGGCCGTATCGCCGCCCTGGCCGCCTCCGGCACCTCCGCCGCCGAGGCCTGGACGGCCGAGCGCACCATCGACGCCACCGGGAAGTACGTCATCCCGGGCGGCGTCGACGCCCACACCCACATGGAGCTGCCGTTCGGCGGCACCTTCGCCTCCGACACCTTCGAGACCGGCACCCGGGCCGCCGCCTGGGGCGGTACGACGACCATCGTCGACTTCGCCGTGCAGAGCGTCGGCCACTCGCTGCGCGAGGGCCTGGACGCCTGGCACGCCAAGGCCGAGGGCAACTGCGCCATCGACTACGGCTTCCACATGATCGTCTCCGACGTGAACCAGGACACGCTCAAGGAGATGGACCTGCTGGTGGAGGAGGGCGTGACCTCCTTCAAGCAGTTCATGGCCTACCCCGGCGTCTTCTACAGCGACGACGGCCAGATCCTGCGCGCCATGCAGCGCTCCGCCGAGAACGGCGGCCTGATCATGATGCACGCCGAGAACGGCATCGCGATCGACGTACTGGTCGAGCAGGCGCTGGCGCGCGGCGAGACCGACCCGCGCTACCACGGGGAGGTGCGGAAGGCGCTGCTGGAGGCCGAGGCCACGCACCGTGCCATCAAGCTCGCGCAGGTCGCCGGGGCTCCGCTGTACGTCGTGCACGTCTCGGCGATGGAGGCGGTCGCCGAGCTGGCCAGGGCGCGCGACGAGGGCCTGAACGTCTTCGGCGAGACCTGCCCGCAGTACCTGTTCCTGTCGACGGACAACCTCGCCGAGCCCGACTTCGAGGGCTCGAAGTACGTGTGCTCGACGCCGCTGAGGCCCAAGGAGCACCAGGCCCACCTGTGGAAGGGCCTGCGCACCAACGACCTCCAGGTCGTCTCCACCGACCACTGCCCCTTCTGCTTCGTGGGCCAGAAGGAGCTCGGTCGCGGCGACTTCTCCAAGATCCCCAACGGCCTTCCGGGCGTCGAGAACCGTATGGACCTGCTCCACCAGGCCGTCGTCGACGGGCACATCTCGCGCCGCCGCTGGATCGAGATCGCCTGCGCCACCCCGGCCCGCATGTTCGGCATGTACCCGAAGAAGGGCACCATCGCCCCCGGCGCCGACGCGGACGTCGTCATCTACGACCCGCACACCGAGCAGATCGTCTCCGCCGAGACCCACCACATGAACGTCGACTACTCGGCTTACGAGGGCAAGCGCCTCACCGGCCGCGTCGAGACGGTCCTCTCGCGCGGCGAACTCGTCATCACCGAGCGGGAGTACACCGGGCACGCCGGGCACGGCGTCTACACCCCCCGCTCCACCTGTCAGTACCTCAACTAGGAGTGGCGCAAATGGACTTCGGACTCGTCCTGCAGACCGACCCGCCGGCCTCGAAGGTCATCAGCCTGATGAAGCGGGCGGAGCGCAACGGCTTCACGTACGGCTGGACCTTCGACTCCGCCGTGCTGTGGCAGGAGCCGTTCGTGATCTACAGCCAGATCCTGTCGAACACCAGCAAGTTGAAGGTCGGCCCGATGGTCACCAACCCGGGCACCCGCACCTGGGAGGTCACCGCCTCCACCTTCGCCACCCTCAACGACATGTTCGGCAACCGCACCGTCTGCGGCATCGGCCGCGGTGACTCCGCGATGCGCGTCGCCGGCCGCGCCCCGAACACGCTGGCCCGCATCAGCGAGGCCATGAAGGTCATCAGGGCACTCGGCTCGGGCAAGGAGGCCGACCTCGGCGGTACGGTCATCAGGTTCCCCTGGATCAAGGAGGACGCCGAGCTCCCCGTCTGGATGGCCGCGTACGGCCCCAAGGCGCTGAAGATGACCGGCGAGGAGGCCGATGGCTTCATCCTCCAGCTGGCCGACCTGTACCTCACCGAGTACATGGTGAAGGCGGTCAAGGACGCGGCCGTCGCCGCCGGTCGTGACCCCTCCGAAGTGAAGATCTGCGTCGCCGCCCCCGCGTACGTCACCGAGGACGACTCGCCCGAGGCTCTCGCCCACGCGCGCGAGCAGTGCCGCTGGTTCGGCGGGATGGTCGGCAACCACGTGGCCGACCTGGTCTCCAAGTACGGTGAGCACTCCGCCGCCGTACCCGACGAACTCACCGACTACATCAAGGCGCGCGAGGGGTACGACTACTCCCACCACGGGCGCGCCGACAACCCGGACACCCAGTTCGTGCCCGACGAGATCGTCGACCGGTTCTGCCTCATCGGCCCCGTCGAGAAGCACATCGAGAAGCTGAACGCGCTGCGCGAGCTGGGCGTCGACCAGTTCGCCGTCTACGACATGCACGACGCCCAGGAAGCCACCATCGACGCGTACGGCACGAAGGTGATCCCGGCCGTCAACGCCTGACCCACGACCCACCGCTCAACCGCCCATCCCCCCACTCCTGTTCTCCCCTCCCCACCGTCCCGTCCCGGGGAGGGGGTGGCGGGGCCGGGGAAGGGAGGGCACGCCCCCACGCCGCCCGGTGCGACGCGGGAACGCACCCTCCCTTCCCCGGCCCCGCCGGCCCGCACGGCCTTTCCGGATCCGCCCCTCGTTTGATTGGCCTGCCCATGACCGACACCGCTCCCACGGCCATACCGCCGTCCCCTCAAGTCACCCTCGCCGACGGCCGGGTGGAGCTCGCTCCGGGCAGCCCCGCCCCGAGCGGCCGCTACGCCAACGAGGACCTGCTGCCGGTCCCGGTGGAGAAGCGCACCTGGACCACGTACAACTTCTCCGCGCTGTGGGTCGGAATGGCCCACAACACGGCCTCCTGGACCCTGGCCTCCGGTCTGATCGCCGTCGGCATGGACTGGAAGCAGGCGGTGTTCACCATCGCCCTGGCCAACGTGATCGTGCTGGTGCCGATGCTGCTCACCGGGCACGCGGGGCCGAAGTACGGCATCCCCTTCCCGGTCTTCGCCCGCGCTTCCTTCGGCATCCGCGGCGCCAACCTCCCCGCTGTCGTACGGGCGTTGGTGGCGTGCGGCTGGTTCGGCATCCAGACCTGGATCGGCGGCGAGGCGATCTACTTCCTCGCCGGGAAGCTCATCGGGAACGGCTGGAGCGACGCCGGGAAGATCGGCGGCTACGCCTGGACCATGTGGCTCTCGTTCGCGATCTTCTGGGCACTCCAGGTCGCGATCATCTACCGGGGCATGGAGACGATCCGCCGCTTCGAGAACTGGGCGGCGCCCTTCGTCCTGGTCGGCGCCCTGGTGATGCTGATCTGGATGAGCAACAAGGCGGGCGGGTTCGGCCCGCTGCTCGACCAGCCCTCCAAGCTCGGCTGGGGCGGCGACTTCTGGAAGCTGTTCTGGCCCTCCCTCATGGGCATGATCGGCTTCTGGTCCACTTTGTCCCTGAACATCCCGGACTTCACCCGTTACGGCAAGAGCCAGAAGGCGCAGACGTGGGGCCAGGCCCTCGGTCTGCCGACCACCATGACACTCTTCGCGCTGCTGTCGGTGATGGTCACCTCCGGCTCGCAGGCCGTGTACGGCGAGACGATCTGGGACCCGGTACAGCTCGCCGCCAAGACGGACAACATCGTGGGCCTGCTGTTCGCTCTGGTCACCGTGCTGGTGGCGACCCTGTCCGTGAACGTCGCGGCCAACCTGGTCTCGCCGGCCTTCGACTTCTCCAACATCGCGCCCCGCAAGATCACCTTCCGGGCCGGCGCCCTCGTCACCTGTGTCCTCGGCGTGCTGATCTTCCCGTGGAAGCTGTACTCCGACCCGCAGGGCTACATCTTCACCTGGCTCGGCCTGGTCGGCGGTCTGCTCGGCACGGTCGCCGGCATCCTCATCGCCGACTACTGGATCCTGCGCCGCGGCAAGCTCGACCTGACCGACCTGTACCGCACGGGCGGCCGTTACTGGTACGACGGCGGCTGGAACTGGCGGGCCGTGGTCGCCTTCGTGACCGGCGGTGTCCTGGCCATCGGTGGCGCCAGCTTCAAGCCGCTGTTCGACGGGCGGCCCATTCCGGCGCTGGAGTCGCTGGCCGACTACGGCTGGGCGGTGGGCCTGGGCACGTCGATGGTCCTGTACGTGGTGCTGATGCTGGCGCGTGGAAGGGACCGTCTCGAGGCGTGACGCCGCACGCTGTGCTGGGGGCCGGTCGGTTCTACCGACCGGCCCCCAGCGCCGCGACCGCTTCCTTGGCGGCCTTGATGGCGCCCTTGTTGATCTCGTCCGTGCTGGGCGCCTTCTTCGTCTCGAAGTCGCTGCCGTTGTAGGTGATGGTCACCAGCGCGTTGGACGCGCGCACCACGACCACGCCCTCGCGGGTCTGCTGCTTGTCCTCGGTGGTGAGGTTCACGACGGAGTACGCCGAGTCGCCGAGACCGGGCACGTCTCCGCCGCCACTCTTCTCCGTGACGGTCTCCTTGTACGACTTCTGCGCCGCCTCGTCCGTGTCGGCGAGCTCGAAGGAGACGTCGAGCCAGCGGTAGTCGTACCCCTTGAGCGCGTTCCACGAGCAGGTGCGGCGCAGCTTGGTGTCCGTCGACGGGATCTCCTTGCCGGCCGTCTTGGCACCCGGCACCAGCGACGTGATCGTCTTCTTGGCGAGGCTGCCGCACGGCGCGGGCGCGGCGGCGTACGTCTTCGACGCCGCCGCTGTCGCCGGGGCGGACGCGGACTGCGTGCCGGTCTTCTGCCCCTCTTTGTGCTCGGCGGCCGAGGGCGCGGCGAACGGACCGGACGTCAGCGCCCAACCCGCCGTGGCGAGTACGACGACGGGCGACAGGCGTGCGGTGAGGGCGAGCGGCAAAGGAAGGAAGCTGGAGCGCACGGCGCACTTTTCGTGGGGGACGGTGCGGAGGGGGTCCGCACTGCGGACGGGGCGCCAGTTTCACATGACTCCCTGTGGGACGGAAGTGCGAACTCGCTCCGTACCGGTGCGGTCACAATGCCCGGCTGTCGATGGGCTGTGTGCCCTGATATGTCCTCGCGGTGGGCCGGTTGAACGCCGTCTCGATCCGGTCCACGGCCGTGAACGCCCCGTAGGAGACGAGGTGCACCAGACAGTGGTCGGTGTGCTCCGGCCGCCGCCAGGCCGCCACGTCCTCGTCCGTGATGCGGTACGGCGCGAGGGCCGCCAGCAGCGCGAGACGTGCGCCGGGACGCTCCCGCCGATCCGGGAACCCGCTGAGGTCGAGCGGCGGATGCGCTCCGTCCCAGTCCCACAGGGTTTCCTCCACGAGGGCCTGGTCGTCGGCGTCGAGGAGGCCGGCGCCCGCCATGGCAGCCCTGATCAGCGCCGCGTACGCGAGGCCGACGGGCGTGCCGTCCGCCCACCCGGGAGATTCGCCGGGGTCGGGGAGGTCGAGCAGCGCGAGGGCCTCGCCGGGCAGGGCGGTGCGGCGTACGGTCCGGGCGAGCGTGCGGCCCGCCAGGCTGCGTACGGCCCGGAACCGCTGGACGTTGCCCGGCAGCAGGTTCTCGGTCAGCAGGGCGGACACGATCCGGTTGATGAAGTGGAAGGCGAGGGCGGTGCCGAGGTAGCCGGGGGCGTGCTCGCGCGGGAAGGGGTACGGCTCGGGGCCGAGGCCGCCCGGTACGCGGGTCCGCTTGCCCCACTCCAGCACGCGCGCGTGCTGCTCGTTCTGCGGCCGCTCCCCTCGGACGAGGCGTTCGGCGAGCGCGTGGTCGCCGGTGGCGTGCAGCAGCATGGTGTGCGCGTCCACGCAGAACGGGCACTTGTTGGCGAGCGACACCCCGAGTGCCGCCAGCTCCTTGCCGGTACGGCTGCCGGGGCCCGCGATCAGCGACTCGCGCATCAGCGCCCAGACGGGCGCGAGGATCTCGGGCGCGGAGGAGAGGACCACGAAGGTGACGGGCTCGTCGATGCCGAAGTCGCGGGAGAGCTGGGCGTAGACCTCGGCGACACGGCCGGTGGCCGCCTTGGGGGGCAGGGGCTCGGTGTAGCGGAAAGGTGTGGGCATGGGCAGCAGCGTGCGCCACGGGGGCGGGCGGGGTCGTCGTACGGCCGAAGACACTCGGCGCTGCGTCGGCGGGGCGGCCCGGGGCCTTTGTCTACTACGACGGGAGTAGTCGGGGAGTTGTCCACAGGGGTGACGCCGGTGTCGGTCCCGGACGCTACTGTGCGTGCATGAGCGGGCACTTGGTCACACGCAGGGGTCTCGCCGACGCGGCCCTCGCGGTCGTGGTCGGCGCCCTCGTCGCGACCACGGCCGCGTTCGACGCCGACACGACGGCCGTCGACCACGCGCTGATCGTGCTGGGTTCGGCCGCCCTGGCGTTCTACCGTACGGCCCCGCTGGCGGTGCTTGCCGCGGCCACCGCGACCGGCGCGGCGTACGTCCTGCACGCCCACCCCGGTCTGCTCGCCGCCCTCCCCGTGCTCGCCGCCGTGCACACGGCGGCCCGCGTGGGGCACCGGGGCTGGGCCGCCGCCGCGAGCGGTGTCTACCTGGCGGCGTACGTGGCGACAGGGCCGACGACGGGGCAGGTCGTGGAGAAGGCCGCGCTGCTCACGGGCTGGTTCCTGTGCGCGGTCGTGACGGGCCTCGCCGACCGCAACTGGCAGGCATACCTGCGCCAGACCGAACAGCGCGCCCTGGAGGCCGAACGCACCCGCGAGGAGGCCGCGCTGCGCCGGGCGGGCGAGGAACGCCTGCGGATCGCACGGGAGTTGCACGACTCCCTCACCCACAGCATCTCCATCGTCAAGCTCCAGGCGGGTGTCGCGGTCCACCTGGCCCGCAAGCGCGGCGAGGAGGTGCCGCCCGCCCTGCTCGCCATCCAGGAGGCGGGCAGCGAGGCGATGCGCGAACTGCGCGCCACCCTGGAGATCCTGCGCACCGACGAACCGACCGGCACCCCCGCGGTGCTCGTGGAGCGCGCACGCGCGGCGGGCCTCGCCGTCGAACTGACGGTGACCGGCGACGAGCGCCCTCTGCCGGCGACCGTGGACCGGGCGGTGTACCGCATAGTCCAGGAGGCGCTCACCAACGCGGCACGGCACGCGGGCGCGGCCAAGGTGAATGTCCAACTGGCGTACGGCAGGGCTGAGTTGGTCGTCCAGGTGGACGACGACGGAGCGGCCGACCCCGCCCGGCCCCCGACACCTGGCATCGGTCTCACGGGCATGCGGGAACGCGTCACGGCCCTCGGCGGCGCCCTGGAGGCGGGTCCGCGCGCGGAGGGAGGCTTCTCGGTGAAGGCGGAGCTGCCGCTGGGGGAGGCCGGATGATCAGGGTGGCCCTCGTCGACGACCAGGCGCTGATGCGGGCGGGTTTCCGCGCCCTGCTGGACGCCGAGGACGGCATCGAGGTGGTGGGGGAGGCGGCGGACGGGAAGCAGGGCCTGGACCTGGTGCGAGCCGAGGTCCCCGACATCGCGCTGATCGACGTACAGATGCCCGTGATGACGGGCATCGAGGCGACCCGCCACATCGCCGCCGACCCGGCCCTGGCCGCTGTACGCGTCGTCATCCTCACGAACTACGGCTTCGACGAGTACGTCTTCGAGGCGCTGCGGGCGGGCGCGAGCGGCTTCCTGCTGAAGGACACCGAACCGTCCGACCTCCTGCAGGCCATCGAGGTGGTCGCCCGCGGCGAGGCCCTCCTCTCCCCGTCGGTGACCCGCACGCTCATCGGCGAGTTCGTCTCCCGCCCGCCCGACCGGTCCACCGCGCCCGGCCTGGAGTGCCTGACCCGCCGCGAACGCGAGGTCACCGCCCTCGCCGCGCGCGGCCTCACCAACGAGGAGATCGCCGAGCACATGGTCATCAGCCCCTTCACGGCGAAGACGCACATCAGCCGGGCGATGACGAAGCTGGGGGCGCGGGACCGGGCGCAGCTGGTGGTGTTCGCCTACGAGTCGGGGCTGGTGGCGGCACGCGGCAACTGACCGCGGAACATATTGCGTTGCGTGCCGAGGGCCGTGCTCAACAAGCTGAGGTGATGACGACCGAGACGACACACGAGCAACAGCCCGCCGTCCGCGAGGAGATCCTCGCCTACTACGCCCGGGGCAAGGAGGACGCCCGCCTCAGAGAGGGCTCCGGGCGGCTGGAGTTCTGGCGGACGCAGGACGTGCTGCGTCGGCTGATGCCGGCCGCGCCCGCGCGGGTCCTCGACATCGGCGGCGGCAGCGGAATCCACGCCGAGTGGCTCGCACGGGACGGGTACGAGGTCGACCTCGTCGACCCGGTACCGCTCCACCTGGAGCAGGCCGCCCGGCTGCCCGGCGTCACCGCCCGCCCCGGTGACGCCCGCGCCCTGCCCGCCGACGACGCCTCGTACGACGTGGCGCTGCTCCTCGGGCCGCTGTACCACCTGCCCGAACGGCCGGACCGTGTACGGGCGTTGACCGAGGCCCACCGGGTGGTCCGGCCGGGCGGGCTGGTGGTGGCGGCCACCATCAACCGGTTCGCCGGTCTGCACGACGTGCTGCGCGAGGAGCGCTACTTCACCCCCCTGCACCGCGAACGCACCGACGCCGTCACGCTGGACGGCCGGCACGACCACCACGCCGAGGACGGTCTGTTCACCGTCGCCTACTTCGCCCGCCCCGAGGAGCCGCCGACCGAGTTCACCCACGCGGGGCTCACCGTCGAGGGCCAGTACGGTGTCGAGGGCGTCGCCTGGCTCATGGGCGGCGTCGAGGACTGGCTGGACGACCCGGAACGCCGCTCGGCCGTCCTGGCCGCGACCCGGCGCATCGAGTCCGAGCCGACGCTGCTCGGGGCCAGCGGGCATCTGCTCACGGCGGGTCGGCGGCCGAGCCGGCTGCGTACGATTCGTTGACCCGCCGCCGTCCAGCGAGGAGCCCACCGTGTTCACCACCCGCCCCACCCTCCAGGGCACCTTCGGCATGGTGTCCTCCACGCACTGGCTGGCCTCGCAGTCGGCGATGGCGGTGTTGGAGGACGGCGGGAACGCGTACGACGCCGCTGTGGCGGGGGCGTTCGTGCTGCATGTGGTCGAGCCGCATCTGAACGGCCCGGCCGGGGAGGTGCCGATTCTGCTCGCGCCGGTGGGTGGGGACGTACGGGTCCTGTGCGGCCAGGGTGTCGCACCGGGTGGGGCGACGGTCGCGCACTACCGGGCGCTCGGGCTGGAGCTGGTTCCGGGGACGGGACCGCTCGCCGCCGCCGTTCCCGGGGCCTTCGACGCCTGGATGCTGTTGCTGCGCGACTACGGGACCAAGTCGCTCGCCGACGTGCTGAAGTACGCCATCGGGTACGCGGAACACGGGCACGCGCCCGTGGAGAACGTCGGGGCGACCGTCGAGAGCGTGCGGGAGTTGTTCGAGACGGAGTGGACGTCGTCGGCGGAGGTGTATCTGCCGGGCGGGAAGGCGCCCCGACCGGGTGTGCTCTTCCGCAATCCCACCCTTGCGGCCACTTGGAAGCGGCTCCTCGAAGAGGTCGCCCGCGCGGGGGACCGGGACGCGCAGATCGAGGCCGCGCGGGAGGTGTGGCGCTCCGGGTTCATCGGTGAGGCCCTCGTACGGCAGGCGCGGCGGCCCACCATGGACACCAGCGGCGAGCGCCACGCCGGCACGCTCACGGCCGCGGATCTCGGCGGGTGGTCCGCGACGTACGAGGCGCCGGCGACGTACGACTGGAACGGCTGGACCGTGTGCAAGGCCGGGCCGTGGAGCCAGGGGCCGGTGTTCCTCCAGCAGCTCGCCCTGCTGCCGCCCGAGCTGCCCCGGTACGGGTCCGCCGACTATGTCCATCTGCTGATCGAGGGCTGCAAGCTCGCCATGGCCGACCGGGAGGCCTGGTACGGGGACGCGGCGGAGGTGCCGCTCCGCGCCCTGCTGTCGGACGAGTACAACGCGGGGCGCCGGGGGCTCGTCGGAGAGAAGGCGTCGTACGAGCTGCGGCCCGGCAGTCCTGGGGGCCGCACCCCGCGAACGAGCGTCCACGCGCGCGTGGTGATCGGCGACGAGCCCGGCTTCGACCCGCTGGGCGCCGGGGAACCCACGGTCGCGGTACGGGACATGCCGGGCGTCGGTGAGCCCACCGTCGCCAAGCGACCCACGTCCCCGGTGCCCGGTGAGCCCGAGGTCGGCCCCGACGGGCTCACCCGCGGCGACACCTGCCATCTCGACGTCGTCGACCGGTGGGGCAACATGGTCGCCGCCACGCCCAGCGGCGGCTGGCTGCAGTCCAACCCCGTCGTACCCGAGCTGGGCTTCCCGCTGGGTACCCGGCTGCAGATGACCTGGCTGGAGGAGGGGCTGCCGAACTCCCTCACCCCGGGCCGCCGCCCCCGCACCACCCTCACGCCCTCGATCGCGCTGCGTGACGGGGTGCCGGTCATGGCGTTCGGGACACCCGGCGGCGACCAGCAGGACCAGTGGCAGCTGCACTTCTTCCTCGCGGTCGCGCTGCGCGCCCAGGTCAGGGGCGGGCTCGACCTCCAGGGCGCGATCGACGCCCCGAACTGGCACAACGACAGCTTCCCCGGCTCCTTCTACCCGCGCGGCATGCGGCCTGGCAGCGTCACCGTGGAGTCCCGCACGGACGAGCACGTCGTGGCGGAGCTGCGGCGGCGCGGGCACGACGTGACGGTCGGCGAAGCGTGGTCGGAGGGGCGGCTGTGCGCGGTCGCACGGGATCCGGAGACCGGGATCCTGTCGGCGGCGGCGAATCCGCGGGGCATGCAGGGGTACGCGGTGGGCCGCTGACCTGGGCGCCGACGCCATCACGGACAACCCCGGCGCTCGGCCCGTCGCGGTATTCACGCCGATTCCATCCCCGATACACCGGCCGGGTGGGGATTGTCAGTGGCGCGTGCTCTCATGGAGTCATGATCGAAGACACGGAAACCATCGACGAGTTTCTCGACCGGCACGCGACCGACGTGGAAGAAGCGGTACGCAAGGCGGCCTCGGCCGAGATCATGCCGCGCTTCCGTCGGCTCGCCGCGCACGAGGTCGACCAGAAGAGCGGCCCGCATGATCTCGTGACGGACGCCGACCGCAAGGCGGAGCTGTACCTCACCGAGGCGCTCGGTGCCCTGCTGCCCGGCTCGGTGGTGGTCGGCGAGGAGGCGGTGCACGCGAACCCGGTGTCGTACGAGGCGCTACAGGGCGACACGCCGGTCTGGATCGTCGACCCGGTCGACGGGACACGGCAGTTCGTGCACGGCGACCCCGGCTTCTGCACGCTGGTCGCGCTCGCGCAGGGCGGAGTCCTGCGCGCCTCGTGGACGTACGCGCCGGCTCGCGACCAGCTGGCCACGGCCGTGCGCGGCCGGGGCGCGTTCCTCGACGGCGAGCGGTTGCACGCCGGTGCTCCGGAAACCGGCCGTGACCTGCGCATAGCCACCTCCCACCCGGACTACACGACCGACGACCAGAAGCGTGCCCTGCTGGGGCTGTGGACCGAGGGTGTGGCACCGCGCGCGTGCGGCTCGGCCGGTCTGGAGTATCTCGCCGTCGCCCGTGGGGAGTTGGACGCGACAGCCTTCTCGTGGGAGGCGGCCTGGGATCACGCAGCCGGGCTGCTCCTGGTCGAGGAGGCGGGCGGCGCGCACCTGACCCTCACCGACGAGCCGTTCCGTATCACGGGCCACAACACGCTCCCGTTCACCGCCGCCCGGGACGCGGCGACGGCACGCCGGGTGGTGAAGCTGCTTACTCCGCAGTAGTCCTCGGAGGCGCCCCGCGAGCCAGGGGTGTCAGTCCTCCGTCATATCCTGACCTCACAGACCACCGGCTGACGAAGGGGTCCGAAGGTGTCGTCGATGCTCGATGTGGTTGTGGTGGGCGCGGGTCCGAACGGACTGACCGCCGCCGTGGAGTTGGCCCGCCGCGGCTTCTCCGTGGCCCTCTTCGAGGCCCGCGACACCGTCGGCGGGGGAGCCCGCACCGAGGAGCTCACCCTCCCCGGCTTCCGGCACGACCCGTGCTCCGCGGCTCACCCCCTCGGCATCAACTCACCCGCCTTCCGCGCCATGCCCCTGGAACGCTACGGCCTGGAGTGGCTGCACGCCGACCTGGCCATGGCGAACCCCTTCACCGACGGCACCGCGGCCGTGCTGGCGCGGTCGGTCGGTGAGACGGCCGCCTCCCTCGGGCCACGTGACGCGGGGGCGTACCGCAGGCTGGTCGAGCCCTTTCTGCCCAAGTGGGACACCCTGGCCCGCGACTTCATGTCGCTGCCGCTCACCGCGCTGCCCCGGGACCCGGTCACCCTCGCCCGCTTCGGCCTGGTCGGCCTGCCCCCGTCGACCTGGCTGATGCGCCGCTTCCGCGACGAGCGGGCGAAGACACTGTTCGCCGGCCTCGTCGCGCACGTGATGGCCCCGCTCGGCGGCTTCGCCACCGGCGCCATCGGCCTGGTCTTCGCCCTCGCCGCCCACGCCCGCGGCTGGCCAGTGGCCCGTGGCGGCTCCCAGTCCATCTCCGACGCCCTGGCCGCCTATCTGAAGGACCTCGGCGGCACCATCCACACAGACTTCGAGGTCAAGCGCCTCGACGACCTGCCACCCGCGCGCGCCTACGTCTTCGACACCTCCCCCACCGCCCTGGCCCGCATCGCCGACCTCGGCCGCTACTACCAGAACTACCGGTACGGCCCCGGAGTCTTCAAGATCGACTACGCCCTGGACGGCCCCGTGCCGTGGACCGCGCCGGAGGCGCGCCGGGCCACCACCGTGCAGATCGGCGCCGACAGCGCGGAGGTCGGCGCCGCCCTGCGCGCGGCGTCCAGGGAGGGCCGAGCACCCGACAGGCCGTTCATGATCACCGTGCAGCCCAGCATCGTCGATCCCACCCGTGCCCCGGTCGGCAAGCACGTCTTCTGGGCGTACGGCCATGTCCCCAGCGGCTGGACCGGCGACCTCACCGACGCCATGGAACGCCAACTGGAGCGCTTCGCCCCGGGATTCCGCGACCGCGTCCTCGCCCGCGCGACCGCCGGACCGGCCGAAGTCGCCGCCCGCAACGCCAACTACATCGGCGGCGACATCGCCTCCGGCGCGGTCACCGGACTCCAGGTCCTGCTGCGCCCCAAACTGTCCCTGTTCCCGTACGGCACCCCGCACCCGGCCGTCTTCATCTGCTCCTCGGCCACCCCGCCGGGACCGGGCGTGCACGGGATGTCGGGGCACAACGCGGCGAAGGCCGTGTGGAGGAGACTGCGGCAGGAATGACCGCGATCGCCATGTTGCAGAGGCTGCGGCAGGAATGACCACGATCACCGTGTGGAAGAGGACGTGCCGGACATGACCACGATCACGCTCGTCCAGGGCGACATCACCCGGCAGAGCGTCGACGCGATCGTCAACGCGGCGAACTC
This sequence comes from Streptomyces sp. NPDC006602, assembly GCF_042870385.1. Taxonomy (NCBI): domain Bacteria; kingdom Bacillati; phylum Actinomycetota; class Actinomycetes; order Kitasatosporales; family Streptomycetaceae; genus Streptomyces; species Streptomyces sp. NPDC006602. Next base: position 472,123 of record NZ_JBIAHG010000004.1, read on the forward strand.
CTCCCTGCTCGGCGGCTCAGGCGTCGACGGCGCCATCCACCGACGCGGCGGCCCGGCGATCCTTGAGGACTGCCGCAGGCTCCGTGCCTCGCACTACGGCAAGGGCCTGCCGACCGGCCAGGCGGTCGCTACGACGGCGGGGGAGCTGGACGCGCGGTGGGTGATCCACACCGTCGGCCCGCGTCACTCCACCGAGGAGGACCGGTCGGAGCTGCTCGCCTCCTGCTACCGGCAGTCGCTGCGCATCGCCGACGAGTTGGGCGCGCGTACGGTGGCGTTCCCTGCTGTCTCCGCCGGCATCTACGGGTGGCCGATGGACGACGCCGCCCGCATCGCGGTGGAGACGGTACGCGCGACGGACACGGCGGTCGAGGAGATCAGGTTCGTCCTCTTCGACGAGCGGGCGTACGAGGCGTTCGCCGCGCACGTCCGGTGACCACTGGCGCTCTGGCTCAACAGGACCGCACAAAGTCCGACAGGAACATTGCTTCGATTGTGTGCGAGTCCTAGGGTTCCCATGGCTCAGTAGTTGCCTTTGTCGCCAGTAGTCATGTTCTGCCCCTGACTCCCCCGTCTCCCTGACCCTCCTGACGCACCCTCAGTTCGCGCACCCCCTGTCGCACCGAGGAAGGCCACGGTCATGCCGCACCCGCATCCGCACGCGCTCTCGCACTCGCACGTGTTCAGCCGCCGCCGTCTGCTGGAGGGGGGAGCCGCCGTACTCGGCGCGCTCGCCCTGTCCGCCTCGCCCGTCCCCGCGTCGGCCGCCGGCCGGCGCACGGCGGCTGCGGACGCCTTACCGGAGTGGAACGGCAACATCGCCGTCTTCCGTCTGGGTACCGAGCCCCCGCACACCACCCTCATGCCGTACCAGGACGTCAGACAGGCCCTGGCAGCCGACCGCACGCGTTCGCCGTACCGGCTGAGCCTCGACGGCAAGTGGAAGTTCGCCTACACCGACCGCCCCGACGACCGGGACGCAGACTTCCACCGCACCGACCTCGACGACGGCGACTGGGACGCGATCCCCGTCCCCTCCGTCTGGCAGCAGCACGGCTACGACTTCCCGATCTACGTCAACATCACCTACCCGTACTGGGGCCCCAACGGCCTCGGCGAGGAACCGCAACCCCCGGCCGCGCCGACCCGCTACAACCCGGTCGGCCAGTACCGCCGTACCTTCACCGTCCCGCGCGACTGGTCGGGACGGCGGACTTTCCTGCACTTCGAGGGTGTCAAGTCGGCCCACTACGTGTGGATCAACGGGGAGTTGGTGGGCTACCACGAGGACTCGTTCAGCCCCGCCGAGTACGACATCACCGAGCATCTCAAGCCCGGCACCAACCAGATAGCGGTGGAGGTGTACCGCTACTCCGACGGCGACTGGCTCGAGGACCAGGACATGATCCGGCTGAGCGGCATCTTCCGCTCGGTGTACCTGTACTCCACCCCGGCCGTGCACCTGCGCGATTTCAAGCTGGACACCCCGCTGAGCGACGACTGTACGGCCGCCGAGCTGTCGGTCACCGCGAGCGTGCGGGACTACGGGGGCGGATCGAAATCCGGTTCCGGTGGACGATATACAGTCGACACGATGCTGTATGGCGCCGACGGGCATCCTGTCTGGTCCCGGCCGCTCCAACAGACCGTCGAGCTGCACCCCGGTGCCGAGGCGACCGTACAGGCGGCGAAGGCCGTACCCGAGCCGAAGCTGTGGTCGGCCGAACACCCGAACCTCTACACCGCCGTCCTGCGGCTGCGCGACCCCGCCGGCAAGGTGATCGAGACCCTCTCGCACCGCGTCGGCCTGCGGGAGTTCGCGCTCAGGGACGGGCTGATGCGCATCAACGGCAAACCGGTCTCCTTCCGGGGCACCAACCGGCACGAGATGCACCCGGACCGCGGCACGGCGCTCACCCGCGCGGACCTGGTCGAGGACATCGGGATCATCAAGCGGCTCAACATGAACACGGTGCGCACCTCGCACTACCCCAACAACCCGCTGTGGTACGAACTCGCCGACGAGTACGGCCTCTATCTCGTCGACGAGACCAACCTCGAGACGCACGGCATCCGTGGCGAGTACCCGGGCAACCACGCCGACTGGACCGAGGCGTGCGTGGCCCGCGCCCAGAACATGGTCCACCGCGACAAGAACCACGCCTCGGTGGTCATCTGGTCGCTCGGCAACGAGGCGGGCGGCGGCAGCACGTTCGTCGCCATGCACGACTGGATCCGCTCCTACGACCCGACCCGCGTCATCCAGTACGAGGGCGACGACCGCCCCACGATCAGCGACATCCGCTCCGAGATGTACGAGAGCCCCGCGCGCGTCGAACAGCGGGCGAAGGACACCGCCGACACCCGGCCGTACGTCATGATCGAGTACTCCCACGCGATGGGGAACTCCAACGGCAACTTCAAGAAGTACTGGGACATCATCCGGCGTCACGACGTCCTCCAGGGCGGCTGGATCTGGGACTTCGTCGACCAGTCCCTGAGCTGGCCCACCCCGGCGCGCAAGCTGCTGACCGAGACCGGCCCCGCCAAGCTGCGTGGTGAACTCCTCGCCCCCAGCGGCACTTTGGACCGCGCCAAGGGCGTCTTCGGCAGCACGGTCTTCGCCCGCGACCCGAGCCTCGACCTCACCGGCTCGCTGACCCTGGAGGCATGGGTCACCCCGCACGTGACGGGCTACCACCAGCCGATCATCGCCAAGGGCGACACCCAGTACGCCCTCAAGCAGTCGGGCCGGAGCCTGGAGTTCTTCATCCACGGCGGCGGCCAGTGGATCACCACCACCTGGGCGCTGCCCGACGACTGGACCGGCACAGAGCACCACATAGCCGGCGTCTTCGACGCGACCACGGGCACGCTGACCCTGTATGTCGACGGCACGGCGAAGGCCACCCGGACCACCACCCTGCGCCCCGGCAACAACACCGCGCCCCTCGCCCTGGCCACCGACGTCGACAACATCACCCGCGAGTTCAGCGGCACCATCCGGCGGGCGCGCGTGTATGCCCGTGCGCTGACCGCCGCCGAACTGGCCTCCGACAGCCGCGGTCCCGGCGACGAGGGCGTGCGGTTCTGGTTCGACGCGGCCACCGTCGCGGTCACCGAGAAGCGGCCGAAGGACAAGACCTTCTTCGCGTACGGCGGCGACTGGGGCGACAACCCCAACGACGGGAACTTCGTCGCCGACGGCATCATCACCGCCGACCGGGGCCACACCGGAAAGGCGGCGGAGATCAAGCGGGTCTACCAGGCCGTCAACGCGTCACCGGTCGGGGGCGGCGCGGCCGGGGCGGTGACTCTCACCAACGAATACCTGTTCACCAACCTCCGTGAATTCGACGGTAGTTGGTCGCTGGTCGCGGACGGGAGGGTCGTAAGGCGCGGCAAGCTGACGCGTGATCAGCTGGACGTGCCGCCGCAGTCGAGCAAGGACATCACCGTGCCGGTGAGACTGCCGGCCCAACCGAAGCCAGGCGCCGAGTACTTCCTCGAACTCTCCTTCACCACCAAGGAGTCCACGAAGTGGGCGAAGTCCGGCTTCGAGGTGGCGCGGCAGCAACTCGCCCTCGACGCGGGGAGCCCGGTGGTGGCCCCCGCGCCCCTGGAGAGCGTCCCCGCCCTCCGCCACCTCGACGGAGACGACCAAGTCACGGTCACCGGCAAGGACTTCACCGTCGTCGTCGACAAGAGCAGCGGGACCATCACCTCGTACGAGGTCCGTGGCACCCGGCTCATCACCTCCGGCCCCGCACCCAACTTCTGGCGGGCGCCCACCGACAACGACCACGGCAACGGCCAGCACACCCGCAACCAGACCTGGCGGGACGCCGGGGCGAACCGCAAGGTGACGGACGTGACCGTGCGCGCCGTGCGCGACCGGGCGGTCGAGATCAAGGTCGCCGGAACGCTGCCGACGACCGTCGAGTCGACGTACACCACCACCTACACGGTCTTCGGCAACGGTGAGATCAAGGTCGACCACACTCTGTACCCGGGGGCGGCGAGCCTGCCGTACCTCCCGGAGGTCGGCAGCCTGCTGTTCCTGCCGGCACGCCTGGAACAGCTGCGTTACTACGGCCGCGGACCCGAGGAGAACTACTGGGACCGCAACTACGGCACCGACGTCGGCATCTACTCGGGAACCGTGTCCGGGCAGTGGACCTCCTACATCCGCCCGCAGGAGAACGGCAACAAGACCGACGTGCGGTGGGCCGCCCTGACCGACCGCCACGGCGTGGGCCTGCTGGTCTCCGGCGAGCCGCTGGTGGAGGTCAGTGCCTCGCACTTCACGCCGGAGGACCTGTCGGTCGCGGCCCGCCACGACTACCAGCTCACTGCGCGCGAGGCGGTCGTACTCCGTGTGAACCACCGGCAGATGGGCGTGGGCGGCGACAACAGCTGGGGCGCGCACACTCACGACGAGTACAAGCTCTTCGCGAACCGCGACTACTCGTACAGCTACCGGCTGCGTCCCCTGAGGGACGTCGACGAGGCGATGGCGGCCTCGCGGCGGCCTACGGCGACGCACTAACGTCGGGCGGGTGGGTCTCACCGGGGCTGTCGGGTCTTCCGGCTGTCCCGGCTCTCCCACGGCTGGAGCCCCACCGGCGCCTCAAGCCCCCGAGTGACACCTCAGTCACCGGCGCAGCTGTCACCGGGGCGCGACGGGGACGTGAAACCGGGGCGCGAGGGGGACGTGAAACCGGGGCGGGACAGGGAGGTGAAACCGGGACCAGCGGCCGTCACCTCACCCCGGCCGCACCCCTCCGCCGTACACCCGCGACCACCGCGACCACGGGCCCGCACGCCAACAACACCGCCAGTACTCCATACCCATAGGTCAGTGTCACGGCCGCGGCAACCCCTGCCACCAGCAACGGCCCACCGGCGTCCCCGAGTTCGCGCCCCAGCTCCGCCGCGCCCATGGTCTGCCCCAGCCGCTCCCGCGGAGTGGAGGACGCCAGCGCCGCGAACCCCAGCGGAGTGATCAGCCCAGTCCCCACTCCGATGAGGGCGGCGGCAAGCAGTACGCCCGTCAATCCCGGCAGCATCGCGCACCCCAGCCCGGCCGCCGCGAGCGACAGCCCCGTGACCAGTCCGGCCCGCACGGTGATCCGCCCCGCGTCCAACGCCCGCCCGGCACGCGGCTGCACCACCGCCGCGCACGCCGCGAGCACCGACACCGCCGCGCCCGTCGCCACCGTGCCGAGCCCGGCGGCGGAACCGGACACCGGGAGGAAACCCACGCCGACCGAGAGCGCGGCGGTCGCCCCCGCGAGCGCGGCCGTGGGGACGAGGAACACCGGATCTGCCAGCCGCCGCGCCAGGTCCACCACGGTCTGCCGGGCGCGGGGGAGCGGGGGCACCCGCGGTACGGCGATCAGGGCCCACACCGCGACGACCGCACCGAGCCCGGCCAGCACGACGAACAGCAGCCGCAGCCCGCCCGCCCACACGAGCACCCCTCCGAGGAGCGGGCCGAGCGTGTAGCCGATGGACTTGTAGAAGCCGTACGTCCCGAACGCCCGCCCCTGTTTGGCCGCCGGATTGAGCCGGGCCACCAGCGCGGACGCGGCCGGTGAGAACGCGGAGGCCGCCGCCCCCTGCCCCAGCCGCGCGGCCCACAGCCACTGCGACCGGTCCGCGACGGCGTACAGCGCGGACGCGGCGGCGAACGCCACGAGCCCGCCCAGGAGCACCGGCCGCGCCCCGACCCGGTCGGCCAGCGTGCCGAACACCGGCTTCAGCAGTACCTCGGCGCCGTCGTACAGCGCGAGCAGCCCACCGAGGACGAGCAGCGAGGTGACCGCGTCCTCGGAGCCGGCGCCGAGGTTCGCGGCGATGCCGTGCGCGCCGAAGGCGGTGGTGAACCCGGCCGCGTACAGCGGCCACAACCGGCGCGCCGGGGTATCACTCGGCGGTGTCATTGAGACCAAGGCGCAGATGCTCCATGTGGTGGACGGCCTGGTCGAGCAGCTCGGCCACATTGCCCGCGTCCAGGCGCAGGCGTTCGGGGGCGTCCTGCGCGGCGGTGACGGCTCCATGACCCATGGCGCGTATCCTACCCATCGAACATGAATGGATGAATGGGTGTTCATGTGTGGCCGGGGGTGATCCGGGCCGGCGCAGGACAGCTGAGGTCGATGTCGAATTCTCGCCAGCCCCCGTCCGGCTCGTGGACGATGCTGGATCCATGCAGATGGGGATGCACACCGACACCGAGCGCTGCGTGCGCGCCGTCCAGTCCAAGGACGCCCGCTTCGACGGCTGGTTCTTCACGGCCGTCCTGACGACCCGGATCTACTGCCGGCCCAGCTGTCCGGTGGTGCCGCCCAAACCCGAGAACATGACCTTCCACCCGAGCGCGGCGGCCTGCCAGCAGGCGGGCTTCCGGGCCTGCAAGCGGTGCCGTCCCGACACCAGCCCGGGCTCTCCGGAGTGGAACCAGCGCGCCGACCTGGTGGCCCGCGCCATGCGGCTGGTCGCCGACGGTGTCGTGGACCGCGAGGGCGTGCCCGGACTCGCCGCCCGGCTCGGCTACAGCACCCGGCAGGTCGAACGCCAGCTGCTCGCCGAACTGGGGGCGGGCCCGCTCGCCCTCGCCCGCGCCCAGCGCGCCCAGACGGCCAGGATCCTCATCGAGACGACCCCGCTCCCGATGGCGGAGATCGCCTTCGCGGCCGGTTTCGCCTCGATCCGCACCTTCAACGACACCGTGCGCGAGGTATTCGCCCTGTCACCCAGCGAACTCCGCGCCCGGCTGCCGAAGAAGAGTCCCGGAAGCACCCTCACAAGCAGCGTCTCCGGAAGTGCCTCCGGAAGCGCCCCCGGCGTCCTGTCCCTCCGCCTCCCCTTCCGCCTCCCCCTCAACCCCGAGAACCTCTTCGGCCACCTCGCCGCGACGGCCGTCCCGGGCGTAGAGGAATGGCGCGACGGCGCCTACCGGCGCACGCTGCGACTGCCGTACGGCCACGGCATCGTGGCCCTCACCCCGCGCTCGGACCACATCGCCTGCCGCCTCACGCTCAGCGACCTGCGTGACCTGACCGTCGCCATCAGCCGCTGCCGCCGCCTGCTCGACCTGGACGCCGACCCGGTGGCCGTCGACGACCAGTTGCGCACGGATCCGCTCCTCGCCCCGCTGGTCGACAAGGCCCCCGGCCGGCGGGTCCCGCGCACCGTCGACGAGGCGGAGTTCGCCGTACGGGCGGTACTGGGACAGCAGGTCTCCACGGCGGCGGCCCGTACGCACGCGGCCCGTTTGGTGACCACGCACGGCGACCCGGTCGACGACCCCGAGGGTGGCCTGACCCACCTCTTTCCGGCCCCCGAGGCACTCGCCGCGGTGGACCCCGATGCCCTGGCGATGCCCCGGACGCGCCGCACCACGTTCACCACGCTGGTGCACCAACTCGCGGAGGGTTCACTGAACTTGGGAGTGGAGAGCGACTGGACCGAGACCCGCGCCCGACTCCTCGCGCTCCCCGGCTTCGGCCCCTGGACGGTCGACGTCATCGCGATGCGCGCCCTCGGCGACCCGGACGCCTTCCTCCCCACCGACCTCGGGATGCGGCGCGCGGCCCAGGAGTTGGGCCTGCCGTCGACCCCGGCGGCGCTCACGGCCCGCGCGGCGGCCTGGCGGCCCTGGCGGGCGTATGCGGTCCAGTACCTGTGGGCGACCGACAGCCACCCGATCAACTTCCTGCCCGTATAGGGGCGGACAAGCACGCACAAGGACGGAGGGACCACTCCATGAAGCAGCACACCGTGATCGACAGCCCGTACGGCCCCCTCACCCTGGTCGCCGACGACGGCGTCCTCTGCGGCCTCTACATGACCGGCCAACGCCACCGCCCACCGGAGGAGACCTTCGGCCCCCGCGACGACCTACCGGCCTTCGGCGCGGCCACCGACCAGCTGAAGGCGTACTTCGCAGATGAGTTGAAGGAGTTCACCCTCGAACTCAGCCTGCACGGAACCCCGTTCCAGCGCAGCGTCTGGGAACAGCTCCGGAAGATCCCGTACGGCGAGACCCGCTCGTACGGCGAACTGGCCGACGCCCTCGGCAACCCCACCGCCTCCCGCGCCGTCGGCCTCGCCAACGGCAGGAACCCGGTCGGCATCATCGTGCCGTGCCACCGCGTCGTAGGCGTCAACGGCAGCCTCACCGGTTACGGCGGCGGCCTGGACCGCAAGCAGCGGCTGCTGGACTTCGAGAGCGGGCCGGCGTTGTTCTAGATCCTGGTCGGTCAGCCGGCCCGCTCCGCCGCACCGCGCTCCACGCAGAACTCGTTGCCCTCCGGATCGGCGAGGACCGCCCAGCCCCTGCCGTCCGCGTTCCGGCGGTCGTCGACCAGCGTGGCCCCGACGGCGAGGAGACGCTCGATCTCCTCGTCGCGGGTACGGTCCTGCGGCTGGAGGTCGAGATGCAGGCGGTTCTTGACCGTCTTGGGCTCGGTGACGGTGACGAAAAGCAGACCGGCACCCTCGATCAGCGCCTCCTCGTCGCCCGGCTTGTCGTCCTCGTGCACGGGCTGTCCCAGAACCTCGGCCCAGAAGGCGGCGAGGCGGTAGGCATCGGCGCAGTCGATCGTCACATGGCGTATCGAGGAGGTCATGGACGGATTCTGATCTAGTCGCCGATTTCGCGCAGCAGTTTCGGCAGCGCCGTGCCGATCGGCTCCCGGATCACCTCATCGGCGTGTTCGTCGTACGGGGTGGGCTCGGCGTTGACGATGATCAGCCGGGCCCCGTGGTCGGCGGCGACGCCGGCGAGCCCGGCGGCGGGCTGGACCTGCAGACTCGAGCCGACCGCGACGAAGACCTGACACGCCTTGGTGATGGCGAGTGCCTCACCGAGCACCTCGGGGTCGAGCCGTTCGCCGAACATGACCGTGGCCGACTTCAGGATCCCGCCGCACTCCAGACACGGCGGGTCCTCCTCCCCGGCGTCGACCCGCGCCAGCGCGTCCTCCATCGGACCCCGGGCATGGCACTTCGTGCACACCACGCTCCGCGCGGATCCGTGCAGCTCCAGCACCTTGCGGGCCGGCATCCCGGCGAGTTGGTGGAGGCCGTCCACGTTCTGTGTGATCACCCGCACCGGTACTCCGGACCGCTCCAGCTCGGCCACGGCCCGGTGCGCGGCATTCGGCTCGGCCTGAAGCGTCCGGTTCTTCCGCCGCATCTGCCAGGACCGTCGCCGGATCTCCGGATCGCCCATGTAGTACTCGTACGTCACGAGTTTCTCGGCCCCGGGATCCCGCCGCCACAGCCCGTTCGGCCCGCGGTAGTCCGGGATGCCGGAGTCGGTCGAGATTCCGGCGCCGGTGAGGATGGCGACGAGGGGCTTGGTCATGTCGTCGAGGGTAGGTCGGGCGGATCCGGTGCGGCGAGCGAAATAACGGCCTGTCGCCACCCACTGCAGTGCCCCAGTGCACTCGTACGAAGCACTCACGTCGGCGGAACGCGAGTTGTGGGACCCGTTCCCCACTGGCCGGCTGGTGGACCTGCGGGCCGGTGGTGCGGACGGCGATCCCGAGAACGGCTCCGGCCGGCGCGGCGAGCGGACCGTCAGGGCCGCGCTCGCCCTCGGCCGGCGCTGCGCCTCCCACGGTCGGTGCCGCCCCCCCACCGCCGGCCTACGCTCGCCCACGGCCGACTTCAGCCCACCCGGTGCCCGTTCTCCAGCTCCGCCGTGCCCGAGCCGGCCGCGAGGACGTCCAGCGCGGTCAGGACGCGGTGGCCCAGGGCGCCGGGCAGGTACTCGGCGAGTTCCCCGCGCGGGACCATCCGCCAGGACAGCAGTTCCTCCTCCTGGAGGCGGATCGCCTTGAAGTCGTCCTCGCCGAGGACGCCGCCGTCGTACAGATACGCCACCAGCGGCGGGCGGGCCGTCCCGTGCACCCAGTCCACCGCGAGCAGCCGGCCGAGCTCGTGGTCCAGGCCGATCTCCTCGAAGGTCTCGCGGCGCGCGCCCTGGCGCGGGGTCTCGCCCTCGTCGGACTCGATCGTGCCGCCCGGAAGCGCCCAGCCCTCGCGGTAGTTGGGCTCCACGAGCAGGACCCGGCCCTCGGCATCGCGGAAGAGGGCGGCGGCGCCGGCGAGGACACGGGGGAGACCCGCGATGTATGTGGCGAAGTCTTCAGTGGAGGTCATCAAGGAAGGGTAACCAGCTTCCGCGACCGTGCCTCCGCCTCACTGCCCGGCTCGGCGAAGGACAGACGAGGCTCAGCCAGGGCGCCTCCTCCAGCGCCATCCGCACGTACGACACCTCGAACGCGCCCACGAGCGGATGTTCGTGGCGCCGGACGGACGACCGGAGACCGACCACCTCGTGCTCGTCCCAGAGAGCGGCGAACTCGGGGCTGTTTTGGTGGTATCGCTGCCATCAGAGAATTCTGCACGCCGACGCGGTCTGCGCCCGCGTGCCCTTGCCCACGCCGCGGGGGATGGAGGTGACGGCGGACGCGTTCGACAAGACACGCGCCACCGTCGGTCAGGACTCCGCCGCCCTCGCCAGCCGCAGCGTCCGCTCCGCCAGCTCGCTGATCCGCACTCCGTCGAAGCCGAACACCGCGCTGCGCACCGTGTCCTCCAGCGGGTCCTTCCACTGGGCCGGAATGGCCTCCGCACCGGTCAGCACGCCGGCCACCGAGCCCGCGGTCGCGCCGTTGGAGTCGGTGTCCAGCCCGCCGCGGACGGTGAGCGTGATGGTGCGGGTGAAGTCGCCGTCGCCGTACAGGAGCCCGGCGGTGAGGACGGCGACGTTCGGGATGGTGTGGATCCAGCCCAGCCCGGCGGTCTCCTCGGCCACCGTGGTGAGGGTGTCCTCCCAGGTCATCCGGGTGTCGTGGAGCGAGGCGACCCGCCGCACGGTACGGGCGAGGCGGCTGCTCGCCGGGACGACGGCCAGCGCCTCGTCCACGGCCTGGCGCACCGTGTGCGCCGTGAACGCCGCCGAGACCAGCGCCGCCGCCCACATCGCCCCGTACACCCCGTTGCCGGTGTGGGACAGCACCGCGTCGCGGCGGGCGAGGGCTGCGGCGCGGCGCGGGTCGCCCGGGGAGGTCCAGCCGTAGACGTCGGCGCGGATGAGCGCCCCGATCCACTCCTGGTACGGATTGTCGTACGTCGCCGTCAGCGGCGGCTTCAGCCCGTCTGCGAGGTTGCGATAGGCGACCCGCTCCGCCGTGAACGTCTGCAGATACGGCAGCCGCAGCAGCCACAGGTCGCCCACCTGCTCGGTGCTGAACGCGAAGCCGTGGGTCTCCAGGAGGTCGAGGCCGAGGATGGCGTAGTCGACGTCGTCGTCGCGGCAGCTGCCGTGGATGCGGCCGCGCACGCACTGGCGCCACTCGGGGCGCAGCTCCAGGCCGTCGCTCTCGCCGACGGGCTCGGGCAAATAGTCGGTGAGCGGCAGCGCGGCGGCCCGCCGCAGATAGCGGTCGATACGGTCCCGCGTCCACAGGTCGCCCTGCTCGACCGGCTTGCCGAGCATGTTGCCCGCGATCCGGCCCAGCCAGCCCCCGAGGACGCGGTCGGCGAGCTCTTGCTCAGTGCCCACAGGGGTCATAGCTCCGGTTTACCCAATTCCGGGGACGCCCGCGCGGCGTTCGGCCGTGCGCACAGGCGTCCCTCAGGGTTGTCCCAGGGGCCGGTCCGGGCATGACTGCGGAGGTGTCCTGCGGTTAAGGTCGCAGCGGCGCGACTGGCCTTGACGTGCGTGGGGCCCGGAGAGCAAGGGGAAGACAAGGTGGCGAACGCTGCAGTGAACAGGGCCCGGGTCGGAACGCGGGTGCTCATCGCCGCGGACAAGTTCAAGGGCTCGCTGACGGCCGTCGAGGTCGCCGAGCGGGTGACGGCCGGGCTGCTCCGGGTCGTACCGGGCCTCGACGTGGAGTCGCTGCCCGTGGCCGACGGCGGCGACGGGACGGTGGACGCGGCGGTCGCGGCCGGATTCGAGCGGCGGGAGGTACGGGTCGCCGGCCCGCTCGGGCAGGAGGTGACGGCCGCCTTCGCGCTGCGCGGCGACACGGCGGTCATCGAGATGGCGGAGGCGAGCGGGCTGCAGCGGCTGCCCGCGGGCGTCTTCGCACCGCTTTCGGCGTCCACGTACGGCTCGGGAGAGCTGCTGCGGGCCGCGCTGGACGCGGGGGCGCGGACGATCGTGTTCGGGGTCGGCGGCAGCGCCACCACGGACGGGGGCGCCGGCATGCTGTCCGCGCTGGGCGCGCGGTTCCTGGACGCGCAGGGGGAGCCCATTGCCCCGGGCGGCGGGGGCCTGGCCGACCTGGCCTCGGCCGATCTGTCCGAGTTGGACCAGCGGCTCGCCTCCGTCGAGTTCGTCCTCGCCAGCGACGTCGACAACCCGCTGACCGGCCCGAAGGGCGCGCCGGCGGTGTACGGCCCGCAGAAGGGCGCTTCGCCGGACGACGTGGCGACGCTGGACGCGGCGCTCGGGCACTACGCGAAGTTGATGGAGCGGGCGATCGGCGCCAAGGCCGCCGAGTACGCCGCCTCGCCCGGCGCGGGCGCGGCGGGCGGCATCGGATACGGCGCCCTTCTCCTGGGCGCCCGCTTCCGCCCCGGCATCGAGGTCATGCTCGACGTCCTCGGGTTCGGGCCCGCCCTGGAGAAGGCCACGCTGGTGATCACCGGCGAGGGCTCCCTGGACGAGCAGACCCTGCACGGCAAGGCCCCCGCGGGCGTCGCGGCCGCGGCTCGCGCGCAGGGCAAGGAGGTCATCGCGGTCTGCGGACGGCTCGCCCTGCCGCCGGAGGCGCTGGGCCGGGCCGGGATCCGTCGGGCCTACCCGCTGACGGACGCCGAGCCGGACGTCGCCAAGTGCATCGCCGAGGCCGGCCCGATCCTGGAGCGGGTGGCGGAGGGGATCGCACGGGACTTCCTCACCTGAGGCGAGACTGACCTGAGGCGGGATGCCCCGGCCTGAGGCGGGAGGGATGTCCCGGGCTGAGGCGAGAACGAAGAGCGGGCCCCGAACCATCGGTTCGGGGCCCGCTTCGTCATACGACCGCTACGGCAGCTGTGCCGCCCGCGCCTCACGCCGGTTGTCCCGGAAGCTGTTGACCCGGCGGGCCGTGGCGAACAGCGGGATCACCGCGCCCATGACGAGCTGGAGCGCACAGCCCATCTGAAGGAGCAGCTGGCCGCCGGGGGCGTCGAACGCCCAGGCCGCCAGGAGGCCCATCGACAGGACGATCCAGGAGAGCATCGCCACCGCGAGACGGCCCCGCGGCTTCGGGTACTCGACGCGGCTCACCATCAGCCAGGCCGTGCCGAGGATCGCCAGGAGCGTCGCCACGAAGGGCAGCTCAAGGAGCACGATCGAGACCACCGTCAGCGCGCCGAACGGCGACGGCATGCCCTGGAAGGTGCCGTCCTTCACCGTCACGCACGAGAATCTCGCGAGGCGGAGCACCACGGCCAGGAGTACGACGATCGCGCCGACCGCCGCCACCCGCTGGTGCGCGTCGTCCGCGACCATGCCGTACACCAGGACGAAGTACGCCGGGGCCAGGCCGAAGCTGATCAGGTCCGACAGGTTGTCCAGCTCTGCGCCCATGGGGGAGGAGCGCAGCTTCCGCGCCACCAGGCCGTCGAAGAGGTCGAAGACCGCCGCGCACAGCATCAGGATGACCGCCGTGGCCGCGCTGTGGCGGGCCATGCCGGATTCCTGGCTGCCGGTGAGGTGGGGGATCAGGATGCCGGTGGTGGTGAAGTACACCGCCATGAACCCGCACGTGGCATTGCCGAGGGTGAGGGTGTCCGCTATTGAGAGGCGGAGAGAGAGGGGCATCTCCTCGTCGTCGTCCACCTCGTCGGCCTCGGGCACCCAGCCCGTCTGGGTCTCCGGATCAATCACGGTCAATGCGAGTCACCCCAGCCACGGTCTTCTGACCGACCTCGACCGCCACCTCCACGCCCTCGGGCAGGTAGATGTCGACACGCGAGCCGAAGCGGATCAGACCGATTCGGTCGCCCTGCTCGACCTTGGTGCCCTGGGGCACGTAAGGGACGATGCGGCGAGCGACCGCGCCGGCGATCTGGATCATCTCGATGTCACCGAGTTCGGTGTCGAAATGCCAGACTACGCGCTCGTTGTTCTCGCTCTCCTTGTTGAACGCCGGAACGAATCCGCCGGGGATGTGCTCGACCGACGTCACGGCGCCGGAGAGCGGTGCGCGGTTGACGTGGACGTTGAGCGGGCTCATGAAGATCGCGACGCGGGTGCGACCGTCCTTCCACGGCATGATGCTCTGCACCACGCCGTCGGCGGGCGAGATGACCCGGCCCTGGGTGATCTCGCGCTCGGGGTCGCGGAAGAACCACAGCATGCCCGCCGCGAGCGCGGTGGCGGGCACGGCGACGGCCTTGGCGGCGCCGGACTTGCGCGCGCGTACCAGGCTGAGGGCTGCGGTGGCGACGGTCGGGAGGAGCCACGGCGATGCTCCGCGCGCCAGGCGTAGGCCTGCCAGGCTGTCGCGAGGTGCAGAGGTTTGGCTGTGGGGCATGGATGACCTTCGTAGCGGATGATGCCGCGCTGCGGGAGGGGGACGGCGGCTTTCCCGGGATCGTACCGGTCGCGGGCCACAACTGGGCAAGCCGGGAAGCCGAGTCGGCAGCCGAAGCGTGCTGACGGGGTGTGATCTTCTTCTCGAAGAAAACACCCCGAAACGGACTTCTAGCCTTGGAATCGATACTCTTCGAGCAGCCTGCGACCGATGATCATTTTCTGGATCTCGGCGGTACCTTCACCGATCAGCAGCATCGGAGCCTCTCGGTAGAGGCGCTCGATCTCGTACTCCTTGGAGAAGCCGTAGCCGCCGTGGATCCGGAAAGCATCTTCCACGACCTCCTTGCAGTACTCGGAGGCGAGGTACTTCGCCATCCCAGCCTCAAGGTCGTTTCGTTCTCCGGAGTCCTTTTTGCGTGCTGCGTTCACCATCATCGCATGGGCGGCCTCGACCTTGGTAGCCATCTCCGCCAGCTTGAACTGGATCGCCTGGTGCTGGGCGATCGGCTTGCCGAAGGTGTGCCGCTGCTGGGCGTAGGAGACACCCAGTTCGAAGGCACGCTGGGCGACGCCGCAGCCACGCGCCGCCACGTTGACGCGGCCGACTTCCACGCCGTCCATCATTTGGTAAAAACCTCGGCCGGTGGCGCCGCCGAGCACCCGATCGGCGGGAAGGCGCAGGCCATCCATGATGAGCTCGGTGGTGTCGACGCCCTTGTAGCCCATCTTGTCGATCTTCCCGGGGATGGTGAGGCCGGGGCGGACCTCTCCGAAGCCGGGCTCCTTCTCGATGAGGAAGGTCGTCATCGACTTGTGGGGCGCGGTCCCCTCGGGGTGTCCTTCGTCACTTCGGACGAGAACGGCGACCAGAGACGACGTGCCACCGTTCGTCAGCCACATCTTCTGGCCGTTCAGGACGTACTCGTCGCCGTCCTTGACCGCCTTCGAGGTGATCGCCGAGACGTCCGAGCCCAGGGCCGGCTCCGACATCGAGAAGGCGCCGCGGATGTCGCCGGCCGCCATCCTCGGCAGGAAGTGGTCCTTCTGCTCCTGGGTGCCGTGCTGCTTGAGCATGTACGCCACGATGAAGTGGGTGTTGATGATGCCGGACACCGACATCCACCCGCGGGCGATCTCCTCCACGCACAGCGCGTACGTCAGGAGCGACTCACCCAGACCGCCGTACTCCTCGGGGATCATCAGGCCGAACAGGCCCAATTCCTTGAGCCCGTCAACGATCTGTTGCGGATACTCGTCGCGGTGCTCCAGCTCGGTCGCGACCGGGAGGATCTCCTTGTCCACGAAGTCGCGGACGGTGGAGAGGATCTCCTGCTGGATGTCGGTCAGACCGGCGGTCTGGGCGAGTCGCGCCATGGCTACTTCTCCTGTGCCTTCAGCTCCGGGCGGCCCGGCTGCTCGCCGCCGCGCTCCTTGATGTACGTCTCTGTGGGCACCATGACCTTGCGGCGGAACACGCACACGAGCGTGCCGTCCTGCTTGTAGCCCTTGGTCTCGACGTGGACGATGCCGCGGTCGTTCTTCGACTTCGACGGCCACTTGTCGAGCACGGTCGTCTGGCCGTAGATCGTGTCACCGTGGAAGGTCGGCGCCACGTGCTTGAGCGACTCGATCTCCAGGTTGGCGATCGCCTTGCCGGAGACGTCCGGCACGGACATGCCGAGCAGCAGCGAGTAGATGTAGTTCCCGACGACGACGTTCTTGCCGAAATCCGTCGTCTTCTCCGCATAGTTGGTGTCCATGTGGAGCGGGTGGTGGTTCATGGTGAGAAGGCAGAAGAGGTGGTCGTCGTACTCCGTGACCGTCTTCCCGGGCCAGTGCTTGTAGACCGCCCCGACCTCGAACTCCTCGTAGGTACGTCCGAACTGCATGTCCGTCACGCCTCCGGGATCTCGAACTTGCTGGTGCGCTGCATGCCGGCGGCGCGTCCCTTGCCGGAGACGACCAGGGCCATCTTGCGGCTGGCCTCGTCGATCATCTCGTCACCGAGCATCGCCGAGCCCTTCTTGCCACCCGCCTCGGACGTGTAGTACTCGTACGCGTCCAGGATCAGCTCGGCGTGGTCGTAGTCCTCCTGCGACGGCGAGAAGATCTCGTTGGACGCCTCGACCTGGCCCGGGTGCAGTACCCACTTGCCGTCGAAACCGAGGGCCGCGGCGCGCTGGGCGACCTCGCGGTAGCCGTCGATGTTGCGGATCTGCAGGTAGGGGCCGTCGATCGCCTGGAGGTTGTTGGCGCGGGCCGCCATCAGG
Organism: Streptomyces sp. NPDC006602; assembly: GCF_042870385.1. Classification (NCBI taxonomy): domain Bacteria; kingdom Bacillati; phylum Actinomycetota; class Actinomycetes; order Kitasatosporales; family Streptomycetaceae; genus Streptomyces; species Streptomyces sp. NPDC006602. The sequence goes on from NZ_JBIAHG010000004.1 coordinate 488,947, forward strand.
ATCTTCATCAGGATGTAGTGGTAGGCGTCCGCCGGGTAGCCGGGCGGCTGCTCGCCCACGACCAGCGACTTCATGTTGATCGACGCCATGAAGTCGGCCGGGCCGAAGATGATCGTCTCGACGCGCGGGGAGGCCTGCGCGATCTCGTTGACGTTGTTGAGGCCCTGGGCGTTCTCGATCTGCGCCTCGATACCGATCTTCCCGACCTCGAAGCCCATCGTCTTCTCGATCTGCGTGAGCAGGAGGTCGAGAGCGACGATCTGCTGGGCGTCCTGCACCTTCGGCAGCATGATGCAGTCGAGGTTCGGGCCGGCACCCTCGACGACCGTGACGACATCTCGATACGTCCACTCGGTCGTCCAGTCGTTGACGCGCACGACCCTCGTCTTGCCCGTCCAGTCACCCTCGTTGAGGAACTTGACGATGGTGTGCCGCGCCTCGGGCTTGGCGAGCGGAGCGCACGCGTCCTCCAGGTCGAGGAAGACCTGGTCCGCGGGGAGGCCCTGCGCCTTCTCCAGGAAGCGGGGGTTGCTTCCCGGGACCGCGAGACACGAGCGGCGGGGACGCAGACGGTTGACGGTCATGCGGGGACCTCCAGGGGGTCGAGCTTGTTCGCTTTCCGGATCTCGTCGACGATGCGGCCGATGATTCCCGTGATGTCGAAGTCCTTCGGGGTGAAGACCGCGGCCACTCCCGCGGCCCTGAGCTGTTCGGCGTCGTTGTTCGGGATGATGCCACCAGCGATCACCGGAATGTCTGTGGCACCGGCCACACGCAGCCGCTCCAGCACGTCCGGCACCAGTTGGGCGTGCGATCCGGAGAGGATCGACAGGCCGACCGCGTGCACGTCCTCCGCGAGGGCCGCGTCCACGATCTGCTCCGGGGTGAGCCGGATGCCCTGGTAGACCACCTCGAACCCGGCGTCACGGGCCCGCACGGCGATCTGCTCGGCGCCGTTGGAGTGCCCGTCCAGGCCCGGCTTGCCGACCAGGAAGCGGAGCTTGCCGACACCGAGGTCCCGGGCGGTCAGGTCGACCTTGCGGCGCACCTCGCTCATGGCGGAACCCTCCTCGGCCGTGACGGCGACCGGAGCCGACGACACGCCCGTCGGCGCCCGGAACTCGCCGAACACCTCCCGCAGCGCCCCCGCCCACTCGCCGGTCGTGGCACCCGCGCGGGCGCACTCCAGGGTGGCCTCCATGAGGTTGGCGGTGCCCTTGGCGGCCTCCTTGAGCTTCTCCAGCGCCTTGCAGGGGCGCGGGTGGTTGAAAGGCGGCTGGTAGCGGGTGTCGCGCCAGTGCTGGAGCGAGGCGACGACCCGGGCCTCGACGGCCGGGTCGACCGTCTGGATGGCTGTGTCGAGGTCGGCCGTCAGCGGATTCGGCTCGGTCGTCTCGAAGATGTTGACGCCGACGATCTTCTCTTGACCGGACTCGATACGGGCCCGCCGCTCGGCGTGCGAGGCGACCAGCTGCGACTTGAGGTAGCCCGACTCGACGGCGGCCATCGCGCCGCCCATCTCCTCGATCCGCTCCATCTCCGCGAGCGACTCCTCGACCAGCTCGCCCACCTTCGCCTCGATCACCTTCGAGCCCTCGAAGATGTCGGCGTACTCCAGCAGGTCGCTCTCGTACGCGAGCACCTGCTGCATACGCAGTGACCACTGCTGGTCCCAGGGGCGAGGCAGGCCGAGCGCCTCGTTCCAGGCGGGCAGCTGCACGGCACGCGCGCGTGCGTCCTTCGAGAGGGTCACGGCCAGCATCTCGAGGACGATCCGCTGGACATTGTTCTCCGGCTGCGCCTCGGTCAGTCCGAGGGAGTTGACCTGGACGCCGTAGCGGAAGCGCCGGTGCTTGGGGTCCTCGATGCCGTAGCGCTCGCGGGTGACCTTGTCCCAGATGCGGCCGAACGCGCGCATCTTGCACATCTCCTCGACGAAGCGGACGCCCGCGTTGACGAAGAAGGAGATACGGCCGACGACGTCGCCCATGCGCTCCTGCGGCACCTGGCCGCTGTCGCGCACCGCGTCCAGCACCGCGATCGCCGTCGACATCGCGTACGCGATCTCCTGGACCGGGGTGGCGCCCGCCTCCTGCAGGTGGTAGCTGCAGATGTTGATCGGGTTCCACTTCGGCATGTGGGAGACCGTGTACGCGATCATGTCCGTCGTCAGGCGGAGCGAGGGCACCGGCGGGAACACGTGCGTGCCCCGGGACAGGTACTCCTTGACGATGTCGTTCTGGGTCGTGCCCTGGAGCTTGGTGATGTCCGCACCCTGCTCCTCCGCCACGACCTGGTAGAGCGCCAGCAGCCACATGGCGGTGGCGTTGATGGTCATCGAGGTGTTCATCTGCTCCAGGGGGATGTCCTGGAACAGCCGGCGCATGTCACCGAGGTGCGCGATCGGCACGCCGACCCGGCCCACCTCGCCGCGGGCGAGGATGTGGTCGGAGTCGTAGCCGGTCTGCGTCGGCAGGTCGAACGCCACCGACAGACCCGTCTGACCCTTGGCGAGGTTGCGCCGGTACAGCTCGTTGGACGCCTCGGCCGTGGAGTGACCGGCGTAGGTCCGCATCAACCACGGCCGGTCCTTCTGACGCTCACTCATCTATGACCTCAGATGTTCCGGAAGCGGTTGATGGCGTCGACGTGCTTCGCGCGCTTCTCCGCGTCGCGCACGCCCAGGCCCTCCTCGGGCGCCAGGCACAGCACGCCGACCTTGCCCTGGTGGAGGTTGCGGTGCACGTCGTAGGCGGCCTGCCCGGTGTCCTCCATGGAGTACACCTTGGACAGCGTCGGGTGGATCTTGCCCTTCGCGATGAGCCGGTTGGCCTCCCAGGCCTCGCGGTAGTTGGCGAAGTGCGAGCCGATGATCCGCTTCAGGGACATCCACAGGTAGCGGTTGTCGTACTCGTGGTTGTACCCGGAGGTCGAGGCGCAGGTGACGATCGTGCCACCCTTGCGGGTGACGTACACGCTGGCGCCGAAGGTCTCGCGGCCGGGGTGCTCGAAGACGATGTCGACGTCCTCGCCGCCGGTGAGTTCACGGATGCGCTTGCCGAAGCGCTTCCACTCCTTCGGGTCCTGGTGGTGCTCGTCCTTCCAGAACTTGTAGTCCTCGGCGGTGCGGTCGATGATCGCCTCGGCGCCCATGGCCCGGCAGATGTCCGCCTTCTGCTCGCTGCTGACGACACAGATGGGGTTGGCGCCGCCGGCCAGCGCGAACTGGGTGGCGTACGAGCCCAGTCCGCCGCTCGCGCCCCAGATCAGGACGTTGTCGCCCTGCTTCATGCCGGCGCCGTTGCGGGAGACCAGCTGCCGGTACGCGGTGGAGTTGACCAGACCGGGCGCGGCGGCCTCCTCCCAGCTGAGGTGGTCCGGCTTCGGCATCAGCTGGTTGGACTTGACAAGTGCGATCTCTGCCAGGCCGCCGAAGTTGGTCTCGAAGCCCCAGATGCGCTGCTCCGGGTCGAGCATGGTGTCGTTGTGGCCGTCCGACGACTCCAGCTCGACGGACAGACAGTGCGCGACGACCTCGTCGCCGGGCCTCCAGGCGTTGACGCCGGGGCCGGTGCGCAGGACGACGCCCGCGAGGTCGGAGCCGATGATGTGGTACGGCAGGTCGTGGCGCTTGGTGAGCTCCGAGACCTTGCCGTAGCGCTCCAGGAAGCCGAAGGTCGACAGCGGCTCGAAGATCGAGGTCCACACCGAGTTGTAGTTGACCGAGGAGGCCATGACGGCCACCAGGGCCTCGCCCGGGCCCAGTTCGGGCAGCGGCACGTCGTCCAGGTGGAGCGACTTGCGCGGGTCCTTCTCGCGGGTCTGCATGCCCGCGAACATCTCCGTCTCGTCCTTGTGCACGGTGACCGCGCGGTACGACTCGGGGAGCGGCAGAGCGGCGAAGTCGTCCGGCGTCGAGTCCGGCGACTGGATCGCGTCCAGGATGTTCTTCACTGTCACGGTTTGCCTCCGGCGAATGGCGTCTTGAGGGAGACGCTGAGGGTTACGTCGGTGCTGCTGAGGGTGGGTGGGAAGTGCCGTCGGTTCGGCGGTGGTGCTGTTCGGCAGCGCGTTGTGGCGCGGGAGGTTGCCTGTGACGCAGGCGTCCGGGCGGGCAGACCGTTGGTTTGCTGGGACAGCCGGCGTACGAAAGGTCTCTGCACGCCGGCCGCCCGGACACTCCCAACGTATGACACCGCGTGTCACCCCGCAAGGCACTGAGTGCCAGAGATTGCTCTCAGGTGAAATCTTTACGTAACAAATGAGCGATGATCGATCGAACGGCTTCTGAAAGGTGCCTGAAAAGCACCCCTGACATGGCAAAACGGCCACCCCGAGGGGTGGCCGTCGTCACAGGGTTGCGGGGGGCTCAGCGGTCCCTGAGTGCCTCTTCGATGGTCCGCATGACCTGATCGAGCGGGGCGTCCGTGCGGGCGACCGTCACCAGCACCTCGCCGTGCGTGGAGACCGTCGCGGCGGCCGGCTTCGGGTTCGTGGTGCGCCCCGCGCCGATACCCGTCCCGAACATCTTCCGGACGATCGAGAAGGCGCGGTCCAGCTGCGCCTCGACGTCACCCTGTCCGCCGGCCCTGAGCCAGCGCCGCAGGACGTGGTTGTGGGCGGTGACCACGGCGGACGCGGCGACCTCGGCCATCAGCGGGTCGTCGTTGGCGTCGTCGTCGTGCGCGTGCTCGTCGAAGTGGCCCAGCAGATAGCGGGTGAAGAGCCGCTCGTAGCGGGCCACCGACGCGATCTCCGCCTCGCGCAGGGTGGGCACCTCGCGCGTCAGCTTGTAACGCGCGACGGAGATCTCCGGCCGGGCCGCGTACATCCGCATGACCTCCTTGATGCCGCGGCACACCGTGTCGAGCGGATGCTCGTGCGCGGGGGCGGCGTTGAGGACCGCCTCCGCCCGGATCAACGTGTCGTCGTGATCCGGGAAGATCGCCTCTTCCTTGGAACGGAAGTGCCGGAAGAAGGTGCGGCGCGCGACCCCGGCCTGGGCCGCGATCTCGTCGACAGTGGTCGCCTCGTACCCCTTGGTCGCGAACAGCTCCATCGCCGCGGCCGCCAGTTCCCTGCGCATCTTGAGCCGCTGGGCGGCGGCGCGAGTGCCGGCGGCAGTCTCCGGTGCGTCGGGCGTAGCTGGTGTACGTGAGGACTTGGCGGGCTGGGACATGCCCCGAACGTACTGCATGTGCGCAGCTCGTTGCGCATGTCCCCGGTTTCCCCCGCCCGGTGCGGGCGGGGGAGTACCGGGCTGCGCGGGTGGGGCCGAACTGCGCGTGACGGGCGGCGCGAAGCCGCCCGGATCGAGCAGGCCACCCCAGTCCTCGTCCCCCTCGAACCAGTCGCCGGGACGCTCAGCGGCGGGCATATTCGCGGAAGCCACGGCCCGTCTTGCGGCCGAGGCAGCCCGCGGCCACCAGGTGCTCCAGGAGCGGGGCCGGGGCCAGGCCCGGGTCGCGGAACTCCCGGTGCAGGACCTTCTCGATGGCCAGCGAGACATCGAGCCCGACGACGTCCAGCAGCTCGAAGGGGCCCATCGGGTAACCGCCGCCCAGCTTCATCGCCGCGTCGATGTCGTCAAGAGACGCATAGTGTTCCTGCACCATCTTGATCGCGTTGTTGAGGTACGGGAAAAGCAGTGCGTTCACGATGAAGCCCGCACGGTCCCCACAGTCGACCGCATGCTTCTTGATCTTGACGCAGACCTCGCGAACCGTCGAGTGGACGTCTTCGGCCGTCAACACCGTACGGACGACCTCGACCAGCTTCATCGCCGGCGCCGGGTTGAAGAAGTGCATGCCGATCACGTCCTGCGGGCGCGAGGTGGCGCGGGCGCAGGCGACGACGGGCAGCGACGAGGTCGTGGTGGCCAGGACCGCGCCCGGCTTGCAGACCTTGTCCAGGGTCGCGAACAGCTGCTGCTTGATCTCCAGGTCCTCGGCGACGGCCTCCACGGCCAGGTCGACATCGGCGAAGGCGTCGTACGAACCCGCCGGAGTGATCCGGTCCAGGGTCTGCGCGGCAGCCTCGGCGGTCATCCGCCCCTTGTCGACGGAGCGTGAAAGCGACTTGCCGATACGGGACTTGGCGGTCTGCGCCTTCTCCTCGCTGCGGGCGGCGAGCACGACCTCGTACCCCGCCTTGGCGAAGACCTCGGCGATGCCGGACGCCATGGTGCCCGAGCCCGCGACACCGACGGAGCGCACCGGACGGCCGGGGACCTCGAGGCCACCGGAGAGCGGCGTCAGGGCGTCCGGCACGACCGTCGCGCTGCCCGGCGCCTCGTACGTGTAGAAGCCGCGGCCCGACTTGCGGCCGGTCAGGCCCGCCTCGCTGAGCTGCTTGAGAATCGGCGCGGGGGCGTGCAGCCGGTCGCGGGACTCGGCGTACATGGCCTCCAGGACCGTACGCGCGGTGTCGACGCCTATCAGGTCGAGCAGGGCGAGCGGGCCCATCGGCAGCCCGCAGCCCAGCCGCATCGCGGCGTCGATGTCCTCGCGGGAGGCGTACTTCGCCTCGTACATCGCGGCCGCCTGGTTGAGGTAGCCGAACAGCAGACCGTCGGCGACGAACCCGGGCCGGTCGCCGACCGCGACGGGCTCCTTGCCGAGCTCGATGGCGAGATCGGTGACGGCGGCGACGGCCTGGGGTGCGGTCAGCACGGACGAGACGACCTCGACCAGCCGCATCGCCGGCGCGGGGTTGAAGAAGTGCAGGCCGAGCACGCGCTCGGGGCGGGCCGAGTCGGCGGCGAGCCGGGTGACGGAGAGGGCGTTGGTGCCGGTCGCCAGGATCGTCTCCGGCCGCACGATCCCGTCCAGTTCACGGAAGATCTGCTGCTTGATCTCGTACGACTCCGGAGCGACCTCGATGACCAGGTCGGCGTCGGCCGCGGTCCGCAGATCGGTGGAGGTGCGGACGCGGGCCAGCAGGTCGGCGCGCTCCTGCTCGGTCAGCCGGCCGCGCTCCACGGCGTGGGCGGTCCCGGCCGCCAGGGCGGCGACCGACCGGGCGGCGGCGGCCTCGCTGATGTCGATGCCGACGACCTCGCGGCCGGCCTTGGCGAGCACCTCGGCGATGCCGGTGCCCATCGTGCCGAGGCCGACGACGGCGACGGTCTTGAACGGGGACAGAGGGGTGTCGGACAGGGGAGCGACCATCGCGGACTCCAGGAATGAGGGTGACGACTGGGAGCGCGCCCGGGTGCGCCGAGGAAGGCCCGAAGGGAGCCGGACCACGGGCGCACCGGGGTGCGAAGAGGAGTGCGGGTGTTGCCGGGCTGCAAGCGCACACGCCCGGTGCCGTCATGAGGGGCGTACACACGCCCGGAAACGGCGGAACCGACCGGCCCTGTCCCGGGGCCGGGTCGTACTCGGGTACACGAGGTACCGAACCGACTTCCCCCACTGCCTTAAGGGCGTGGGAGGGACCCCCATCGCGGCGGCTGCGTCACCAGGCCACCACGAGCAGATCCGCGAGTGGGTAACTCGCTCGTCTGAGCTTAACCCGTGAGTAACGAGCGCGCTAGTCCCCGAGTTTGTGATGTGGGTCCCGGCCGTCGGCCCGCCCGCCTAACCTCGGGTTCATGGACGAAGAGTTGCGATCACTCACGGAACGCTTACGGCAGGAGTCGGGGAACTCGCCCGTGTACGAGCGCCTCGTGTCGACCGGGGACGTGGACGACCTGGCGGCCGTGCTCACCGAGCCCGGGCAACCGCTGTGGGCCAGGGAACTGGCCGCGTTCCGGCTCGGCCTCGCGGGCGACCGGCGGGCCTTCGAATCGCTCGTCCTGCTGCTCAACCACCGTGACCCGCAGCGCTGTGCCTCCGCGGCCCACGCCCTGGCCCGCCTCGGCGACCCGCGCACCGCCCGCGCGGCCGCCGCCCTCGCCACCAACGAACTCCGCGTCGCCTACGCCCTGCATCCCGTCCGGCTCCTGGTGCGGCTGCGGGCCCCCGAGGCCGTACCGGCGCTGATCACCACGCTGGGGCGGCGGCTGCGCCCGCACGACCCCTACCGAGGCGTGGCCCTCGCCTGCGTGGAAGGGCTCGGCACGCTCGCCGACACCCGGGCGAGGTCCGTCCTGAACGAGGCTCTCGCGCACCCGGTGCTGGCGGAGGCGGCGGTGCGGGCGCTGGCGCGGATCCCGAGGCAGCGGTGACGGGCGACGGCGAGGATCCCGAGGCAGCGGTGACGGGCGACGGCGAGGATCCCGAGGCAGCGGTGGCCCCTCGGGCCGACGGCGCCGGTCGTCATGCGCCGACCACCGCGAACGCCTCGACCTCCATCAGGAACTCGGGCCGGACCAGCGAGGCGACCTGCACGGCCGAGGCGGCAGGCAGACGGTCCTCGGGTATGTGGACCGCGCGGGCCGCGCGGATCGCGGGCATATGGGCCATGTCCGTGACGAAGTAGGTGAGTTTGACGACGTCGCCGAAGGTGGCCCCCGCGGCGGCCAGGCAGCGGCGCAGGTTCTCGAAGACCTGTCGGGCCTGGGCCGCGGGGTCGCCCTCGCCGACGAGCCCGCCGTCCTCGTCCAGGGCGAGCTGGCCGGAGACGGCCATGAAACGCCCCGTGCCCAGGACGACGTGGCTGTACTGGGCGGAGGGGGCGACTCCGTCGGGGGCGGGGATCCTCGTCAGCTCACTCATGCGTCCATCCTGGACCATGGGTCTGACAACGCCCCCGACGGAGTCACCCCACCCTCGCAGTCGCCCCCGACGGGCCGTCAGGCCGTGCTCAGCCGCGGAAGCCGAGCAGACCGTGCAGGGTTGAGCCGCGTGCCGACGGCGACGCCGCCTTCGAAGTCAGCGGCTCGGGATCGGGCAGCGCCTGGCACACCGCGTCGGCCTCGCCGGCACCGCGGGGCACCGTGCCGTCGGTCAGATACGCCGCCAGGTACTTGTCCAGGCAGGTGTTCCCGCTCAGCGAGATGCCGTGGTTCCCGCCGCCCTGCTCGACCACGAGACTGGAGCGGGCGAGCAGCCGATGGACCGTCACGCCGCCCTGGTACGGGGTGGCCGCGTCGTCCGTCGCCTGGAAGAGCAGCGCCGGCGGCAGGTCGCCGTTGGCGACGTTCACCGGCTTCTTGGACTCCGTCGGCCAGAACGCGCACGGCGCGTTGTACCAGGCGTTGTTCCAGGCCATGAACGGCGCCTGCTCGTACACCGCCCAGTTGTCCTTGCGCCACTGGTTCCAGTCGCGAGGCCAGGACGCGTCACGGCACTGCACCGAGGTGTAGATGCTGTAGCCGTTGTCGCCCGAGGCGTCCACGGTGGCGAAGTTCTCGTACGCCTCGACCAGCGGGTCGGCGTTGTTGTCGTTCACGTACGCCGCGAACGCCTCCGCCAGGTACGGCCAGTAGCCGTTGTAGTAGCCGCCGGGAATGAAGGTGTCCTCCAGCTCGGAGGCGCCCACCTTCCCTTCGGCCGGCTTCTTGGCGAGGGCCGCCCGCATCGCGTACCACTTGGCCTCGATCTTCTCCGGATCGGTGCCGAGCTTGTAGGTGGCGTCGTATTTGGCGATCCACGACATCAGCGCCCGGTGGCGGTCGTCGAAGGCGTAGTCCTGGGCGAGGTTGTCGTCGTACCACACGCCGGTGGGGTCGACGATCGAGTCCAGGACCAGGCGCCGCACCCGCTCCGGGTAGAGCTTGCCGTAGACCGCGCCGAGGTAGGTGCCGTACGAGTAACCGAAGTAGTTGATCTTCTTGGCGCCCAGCGCCTCGCGGATCGAGTCCATGTCCCGCACGGCGCTGATCGTGTTGATGTACGGCAGCACGCTCGCGTACTTCTTGCCGCAGGCCGCGGCGAAGGACTTGGCGCGGGAGAGGTTGGCCTTCTCGATCGCGGGTGTGCTCGGCACGGAGTCCGGGCGCACCGGGTTGAAGTAGCCCGGCTCGCAGTCGAGGGCGGGCTTGCTCGCGCCCACCCCGCGCGGGTCGAAGCCGATGACGTCGTACTGGGCCGCGACCGCCTTGGGCAGCGAGGAGGCGACGAATCCGGCGAGCGTCAGACCGCTGCCGCCGGGACCGCCGGGGTTGACCAGCAGCGGGCCCTGGTACTTCTTCGCGGTGTGCGGGACGCGGGACAGTGCGAGCGTGATCTCCTGGCCCTGCGGGTTCGCGTGGTCGAGCGGCACCTTGAGGGACGCGCACTGGAGCGTCGGATAGTCGGTGGTGCCGCATTTCTTCCAGGTGAGTTTCGCGGCTTGTGCGGTTTGTGCGGTCTGCGGAGTGCTGGCGCCGGCGGGGACAGCGGTGAAGGTCCCGGCCACGACGGCGGCGGCGCCGCACAACGCGGCTGCGCGTTTTCTCATGGAGTCCTCCCAGGACGGAGGGTTTCGGACCGCGAAGGTCACGGTCCCCGCCGCATCGTCCCGGAAAGCACCCGCGGAAGAACGCGTTCTGGCAATACTTGACCCAATTGGGTCGCGGTATGCGCTCGGATGCTCTCAGATCAGCGTGAGTTGGATCGGTTCGGACAGATCGGGCCGGTCGGGCTCTGGTTCGCGGACCCGTCGCGGCATCCCCGCGCGCGTGGGGCCGATGCCGTACTCCTGGGCCAGGTCGTGGACCTGACGGGTGATCCGGCGCTGGTACCACTTGGGGGCGTAGGAGCCGTCCGCGTACAGCCGCTCGTAACGGCCGACCAGATGCGGGTGGTGGCGGGTCAGCCAGGCCATGAACCACTCCCGGGCGCCGGGGCGCAGATGCAGCACCAGCGGGGTGACCGACGTGGCTCCACAGGCCGCGATCGCCCGTACGGTGTCCCGGAGTTGGGCCGGGTTGTCGCTCAGGAACGGGATGACCGGTGCCATCAGGACACCGCACCCGATGCCGCGCTCGCCCAGCGTCCGTACGACCTCCAGGCGCCGCTCCGGTGCCGGCGTGCCCGGCTCCACGGTGCGCCACAGTTCGGCGTCGGTGAAGCCGACCGAGACCGAGATGCCGACGTCCGTCACCTCGGCGGCCTGCGTGAGCAGGTCGAGGTCGCGCAGGATCAGCGTGCCCTTGGTCAGGATCGAGAAAGGGTTCGCGTGGTCGCGCAGGGCGGCGATGATGCCCGGCATCAGGCGGTAGCGGCCCTCGGCGCGCTGATAGCAGTCGACGTTGGTGCCCATCGCGATGTGCTCGCCCTGCCAGCGGCGCGAGCCGAGCTGGCGGCGCAGCAGTTCCGGCGCGTTCACCTTGACCACGATCTGGGAGTCGAAGTCGATGCCCGTGTCGAGGTCCAGGTAGCTGTGCGTCTTGCGGGCGAAGCAGTACACACACGCGTGCGTGCAGCCCCGGTACGGGTTGACGGTCCACTCGAACGGCATGCGGGAAGCGCCCGGCACCCGGTTGAGGATCGAGCGGGCCCGGACCTCGTGGAAGGTGATCCCGCGGAACTCGGGCGTGTCGAAGGTGCGGATGGTCACCGCGTCCGCGTCGAACAGGGCGGCGTCGGCCCGGCTGTGATCGCCGGACTCGGTGAGGTTCTCCCAGCGCATGAGGCCTCCTCGGTAGCACTGCCGCCAGAATAGAACACTTGTTCCCTTGATCGTGCGACCCGCACTCCCGATCGCCCCTCGAACGCTTCCGGGCCCCCGATTTGGGTGCCCGGTACCCGGGGTGGTTGGCTTGCCCCAAGCCCGAGCACCCAGGTCCTGGAGGAAGTCAATGGCGCAGGTCGAGGCCACTACGGAGCGGATCGTCGCGGCGGACGCGGAGAAGGTGTTCGACGCCCTCGCCGACTACACCGGCACGCGCGCGAAGCTGCTGCCCGAGCACTTCAGCGAGTACGAGGTGCGCGAGGGCGGCGACGGCGAGGGCACCGTCGTCCACTGGAAGCTCCAGGCCACCAGCAAGCGCGTCCGTGACTGCCTCCTGGAGGTCAGCGAGCCCACCGACGGCGAACTCGTCGAGAAGGACCGCAACTCCTCGATGGTCACCACCTGGCGGGTCACCCCGGCCGGCGAGGGCAAGTCCCGGGTCGTCGTCACCACCACCTGGCAGGGCGCCGGCGGGGTCGGCGGCTTCTTCGAGAGGACCTTCGCGCCCAAGGGCCTCGGCCGCATCTACGGCTCGGTGCTCGACAGGCTGGCCGCCGAGGTCGAGAAGTAGCCCCAAAGGGCCATTCGTGACGGGCCGTTGGCCCCCTCACCGGTTCGAGTGGATCTCCGTACGCCGTGGCGACACGCCGTGACTCGTCGCGCTTGCTCACAGTTGTCCCTTTACGCGGGCATTGTGTGGCAGCGCGACGAGGGGAGCGGTACGTGGGCGGGACCACTCTGGTAAAGGGCGAACCGGCCGCGGCACCTCCGCCGGAGGGCCCGTCCAGCAAGACGGCCGCCGAGCCCGGACCGAGCCCGGGCCGGGTGCGATTGGTCTTCGTCGGGCTGATGCTCGCGCTGCTGCTGGCGGCGCTGGAGCAGATGATCGTCGCCACCGCACTGCCGAAGATCGTCGGCGAACTGCACGGCCTGGACAAGATGTCCTGGGCGATCACCGCTTACTTGCTCACCTCCGCTGTCGACGCCGGGCCCGGGGGCGTACGTCCTGATCGCCGCGGCGGTCGGGCACCAGCCGCAGGCGGTCTCCGTGACCGTCGGGGAGCGCCCCGTCGAGCTGGACATCGTCCTCGGGGGCGCCGGACGCCTCGCCGGGAGTGTGGTCACCGCGGACGGAAGCACCGTCCCGGGCGCCGTCGTCACCCTCACCAACGGGCACGGCGAGGTCGTCGCCACCACTCGCAGTGGACCCGAGGGCGGTTATGTCATCACCGAGGTGGCGGCCGGCGAGTACACCCTCGCCGCCGGCGCGCCCGGCTTCCGCCCGGCCGCGCTCCCCGCCACCGTCCGGGCCTCCCGGGAGACCCGCCAGGACGTCGAACTCGCCGGCGGAGCCGTGCTGCGCGGCACCGTGCGGACAGGCGGCGAGCGAAGCGGGACGGGGGTCCCTCCGCGCGAAGGGTGGGGGAGGCCGGTGGAGGACGCGCGTGACGCTGCTGGACGCGGCCGGCAACGTCGTGGACACCCTCACCACGGCCCGGACGGGACGTTCGGGTTCGTCGGCCTGCCCTCCGGCGAGTACACCGTCATCGCCGCGGGGTTACCCGCCGGTAGCCACCGCCCTCCAGGTGGCTGCCGGCGGGGGATGCGCGGAACGGGATCTGCAGCTGGGGCACGAGGACTGAAAACCTGTCAGTAACCTGGCGCTGTTGGGCTGTTCGCCCTGCTCAGAGTGGGGGCGCGGGGGCGTGCGCCGGTGTGATCCCGCGAGTTCAATTCCCGGATTGCCGCACATCGCGACCGCCCGGCGCCGTACGGTGGTGAAGGCGGCACAGATCTCGCGGAGCCGTGGGGAGAGAGGGCCTGGGCCATGGACCGTGGCACCGAGAGGGACGCACCTCCCAGCCCCGGAGCTGGGAACGGCGCGGTGCGGCAGGCCGCGCACGGCCGCATCCCGCTGGCCGTGGTCGTGGTGGACCGCGACGGCCTGGTCTCCCACTGGAGCACCGGTGCCCGCCGCCTGTTCGGCGCCGCCAAGGAGGAGGCGATCGGTCGGCCCGCGGTCGACCTTCTGCCCGTCTCCGGAGCGCTGCCCGAGGACGACGAGATCACGCCCTCCTGGGCGTACGCGGCCTACGACGGCCTCGGACCCGACCTCGAGACCTCCCTCGGCGGCAGGCTGTCCTACCCCGCCGCGGGCCGCGCCCGCCTCACCGTGACGGACCGCGACCGGGTCGACGTCCTGTGGTGGGCCTACCCGCTGGTCGGTCCCGGCCGCGAACGCCTGCTGGTGCTCGCCGCCGACGCGGGCGGACTGCGGCAGGACGACCCCGACGAGGACGTGGCGTTCGAGCGGATCGCCCCAGGCTTCGCGCTGCACACCGACTTCCCGGGCGCCGACGAACTGGCCCGCAGGCTCCCCGAGATCCTGCCCAGCATGAGCGTCGACGAGGGCGCCCGCATCGTGGCGCAGGTCCTCGAACTCGGCTACCCCGTCCTGGAGTTCAGCCAGAACGACCGGGTGCCCGTCACCCCCGACTGGGGCGTGCCCCGGCGCACCGAGCGCAAGGCCCGCCGCGAACGCGCGGCCCGCGCCCTGGCCGAGGGACGGCCCGTCCCGCAGGACCTCGCCGACGAGAGCGAGGACCTCGAGTACGCCGCCGTACGCGAGCGTCTGGAGTTCCTGAACGAGGTCAGCGGCCGTATCGGCACCTCGCTCGACCTGGCCAAGACGATCATCGAGGTCAGCAAGGCCGTCGTGCCCCGCTTCACCGATGTCGCCGGCACCTATCTGCGCGAACAGGTCGTCGCCGGCGAGGAGTTCTCCGAGGGCGTGCCGGACACGACGACCATGTGGCACCGGGTCGCCCTGGAGCACACCGACGAACCCGGCCGCTGGGACGACGTCGTGCCGGTCGGCGAGGCCATGCCGTTCCCGGCACACACACCGTTCTTCCAGTGCATGACCAGCGGCGAACCCGTCCTCGTGCCGCGCATCAGCGAGCAGATGGGCCACGCCATCGCCTCGCAGTTCGAGAAGCGAGACATCCGGCCCCTCATCACGGGCCGCTCCATGCTGGTCGTGCCCCTCAAGGCACGCAATGTCGTCCTCGGCTTCATGATCCTGCTGCGGCACCCCGAGCGCGTCGAGTTCAACGACATGGACCGGGTCACCGGCGCCGAACTCGCCGCCCGCGCGGGCCTCGTACTCGACAACGCGCGCATGTACACCTACCAGGAGAGCGTCGCCGAGACCCTCCAGGACAGCATGCTGCCGCACATCCCGCCGCGGATGGCGGGCTGCGACATCGCCACCCGCTATCTGCCCGGCACCCTCCTCGGGCGGGTCGGCGGCGACTGGTTCGACTCCGTGAAACTGCCCGGCGCCCGCACCGCCCTGGTCGTCGGCGACGTCATGGGCCACGGCCTCAACTCGGCCGCCATGATGGGCCAGCTGCGGACCGCCGTACAGACCATGGCCGCCCTCGACCTGCCGCCCGCACAGCTGCTGCGCAACCTCGACGACCTCGCCCAGCGCCTCGGCGACACCTACCTCGCCACCTGTCTGTACGCCGTCTACGATCCGATCGCGAGCGAACTGCACATCGCCAACGCCGGTCACATCCCGCCCGTCGTGGTCCGCGCCCGGGACGGCGGCAGCGAGCTGCTCGACCTGCCCACCGGTGCTCCCATCGGTGTCGGCGGGGTGCCTTTCGAGGCGGTACGCGTGCGCGTGGAGCCCGGGGACCGGCTCGTGATGTGCACCGACGGCCTGGTGGAGGTGCGCGGCGAGGACATCGGCGTGGGCCTGGCCACCCTGTGCGAGTCCGCCGCGCACCCGGCCGCCTCCATGGACGACGCCTGCGACACCATCATCCGCGCTCTCAACACCCGCGGCGGCCGCAAGGACGACGTGGCCCTGCTGATGGCCCGTCTGAACGGCATCGAGCCCGACGACGTCGCCGAATGGCGGCTTACCCTCGACCCGGTCGAGGTGGGCCGGGCCCGCGCGGTCGTCCGCGAACAGCTCCACGAGTGGGGGCTCGCGAAGCTCGCCGGTCCCGCCGAGCTCATGGTCGGCGAGCTCGTCACCAACGCCGTACGGCACTCCCACCACCGCCCCGTCGATCTGCGCCTGGTGCGCGGCGACACCCTGCTGTGCGAAGTGGACGACGACGACCACGAGCTCCCGACCTTGCTGAACGCGGGCCCTGACGACGAGTTCGGGCGCGGCCTGCACGTGGTGAGCACCCTCGCGCGCGAGTGGGGGACCAGCCGGACCAAGGCCGGCAAGACCGTGTGGTTCGAACTGACGCTGCCGCGGCGCTGACCGGCCCCAACGTGCCGCGGCGCACGACGGCGCACGCCTCTCGAACGAGCCGTGAAGGAAATGCGCCGCGCGCTTGTGGGCGCGACCAGGGCGCGATACACCGTACTGGCCCGTCACTCGGGGCGGGCGGCGTCGCACCCTGGGGAGTTGGTCATGAGCACGAGTCGGTACCGAGAGGCATGGGAGGGCTTCTGGCGCGAGGCTCCCGGCGAACAGGGGGCCGTGTTCTGGGACGCTGAGCCGATCCTGACGGCCGGCGCCCACCTCGCCCTCTTCGAGCCCCACATGGTCGACCACGGACTGCCGTTGGTCGACCTCGGCTGCGGCAACGGCACCCAGACCCGCTTCCTCGCCGACCGCTTCCCGCATGTCCTGGGCGCCGACCTGTCCACCGCCGCCCTCGACCACGCCCGGCACGCCGACCGGGCGGGACAGGCGACGTACCGGTTGTTGGACGCCGCCGGGAAGGGCGAGGCGGAGACACTGCACGCCGAACTCGGCGACGCCAACGTCTACATGCGGGGCGTCCTCCACCAGGCCGACCCCGACGACCGGCAGTCCCTGGTGGACGGGCTCGCCGCACTCCTCGGGGAGCGCGGCCGGGCCTTCCTCGTCGAACTCTCCGAGGCCGCCAAGCCCGTCCTCATGGGGCTGGCGCAGAGCCCCGACGGCCCGCCGGCCAAGCTGGCGCCGGTCTTCCGGCACGGCATCGCGCCCGGCGAGGTCGCCGACGACGCGATCCCCGTCTATCTGAGCGTGGCCGGCCTGACCGTCCTGGCGAGCGGTGAACTGCCGCTCATCACCACGGAGTACCGGCCCGACGGCACCCGGATCGAACTTCCGTCGACGTGGGTGGTGGCGGGGCGGGGGGCGTAACGCCGGTGGCGGTCGGGGTCACGGGGAACTCCGTGAGGCGTAAAGACGTTGCCAAGTCGCGGGATTGTCAACGTAGTTGTCGCCGCAGCTGTCGACGAAACCCACGCCATGGAGGCCCCACCATGACCCCGGCCCACCCCCACCCGACCCACCCCCGTCCGACCCGGCGCGCCGTGCTCGGCGGTGCCGCCCTGGCCGGCCTGGCCGTGACGGCCGGCGCCGGTCCGGCGAGCGCGACCCCGAAGGCCACCTGGCCGACGGAGTTCCCGCTTCCCGACGGCTGGCTTCCCGAGGGCATCGCCATCGGCAGCAAGCCGTACGCCTACATGGGTTCCCGCGCCACCGGCGCGATCTACCGCACCGACCTGCGCACCGGAGAGGGCAAGATCCTCTTCGCGGGCGGCACCGGCCTGATCTCCGTCGGCCTGAAGATCGACCACGACGGACTGCTCTACGTCGCCGGGAACACCGGCGTCGCCCGGGTCCACGACTCCCGCACCGGCGAACTCCTCGTCACACACCAACTCACCGGCGCCACCGGCCACTTCGTCAACGACGTCACCCTGCTCGGCGACCGCGCCTGGTTCACCGACTCCCGCGACGCGGTCCTCCACAGCGTCCCGCGCGGCGGCAAGGGCGGCGACATCCGCGCCCTGCCGCTCACCGGCGACTGGACGCAACTGCCCGACGTCAACAACGCCAACGGCATCGTCGCCGCGCCCGACGGCCGCGGTCTCATCGTGGTCAAGAGCTCGCCGGGCGAGTTGTACAACGTGAACGTCAAGACCGGCGTCACCACGAAGATCACGCTGGTCGGCCAGGCGGACGTGGTCAACGGCGACGGCCTGTGGCGCCTGGGCCGCACGCTGTACGTCGTCCAGAACCGCCTGAACCTGATCAGCGTCTGGGATCTCGACGCCACGGCCACCACCGCCACCCTGCGGAAGACGATCAGCGACCCGCGCTTCGACGTGCCCACCACGGCCGCCCGCTTCGGCGACCGCCTCTACCTGGTCAACGCACGCTTCACCACGACGCCGACACCCGAGACGCCGTACAACGCCGTCGCGGTCTCCCTCTGAGCCTGTGGGCACCCCGCGGCGGTGAACTCGCCACCACGAGGTGACCGGGCCAAGTACGCCTTCCTGAAGGACTGCCTGGAGTCCCGGACGACGGCGTACTGATCCCCCGCCCGCGGGAGGAACCGGCCGGGTGGCTTCCTGGCCGGTTCCTCCCGCGGCGCGTAACGTGACGGGGCATGAAGATCCTGATCAGCGCCGACATGGAGGGCGCCACCGGGGTGACCTGGCCGGCCGACGTGCTGCCGGGGACCTCGCAGTGGGAGCGGTGCCGCTCGATGTTCACCTCGGACGTCAACGCCGCCGTGCTGGGGTTCTTCGACGGCGGCGCGGACGAGGTGCTCGTCAACGAGGCCCACTCGACCATGCGCAACCTCCTCCTCGAACAGCTCGACGAGCGGGTGGAGATGCTCACCGGGCGGCACAAGTCCTTGTCCATGGTCGAGGGCGTGCAGCACGGCGACGTGGACGGCATCGCCTTCGTCGGCTACCACGCGGGAGCCGGTATGGAGGGCGTCCTCGCCCACACCTACCTCGCCAACTCCATCACCGGGGTGTGGCTGAACGACGTACGGGCGAGCGAGGGGCTTCTCAACGCCCACGTCGTCGCCGAGTACGGGGTGCCCGTCATCCTCGTCACCGGCGAC
The DNA here is from genome assembly GCF_042870385.1 of Streptomyces sp. NPDC006602. Lineage (NCBI taxonomy): Bacteria > Bacillati > Actinomycetota > Actinomycetes > Kitasatosporales > Streptomycetaceae > Streptomyces > Streptomyces sp. NPDC006602. The sequence continues at coordinate 507,378 of NZ_JBIAHG010000004.1, forward strand.
GACGTGGCCTGCGAGGATGCCCTCGGCTACGCCCCCGAGGCGCTGAAGGTCGCCGTCAAGGACCATGTGTCGAGGTACGCGGCCGTGTGCCGTACGCCGACCAGGACCGCCGCCGACATCCGTGCCGCGGCGAAGGAGGCGGCCAGGCTGGCGAGACGACAGAATCCGGTCGACGGTGGACCGTATACAGTCGCCCTCGAATTCGACGCCGAGCACCTGGCGATGGCCGCCACCGTGGTGCCGGGCGTGGCGCGTGTCGGGGAGCGGAAGGTGGCGTACACCAGCGGCACCATGTACGACGGGATCCGCACCTTCAAGGCGGTCACCACGATCGTCTCGGCCGCGGTGGAGGAGCAGTATGGCTGACCGGGCTCACCCTTCTCACCTGTCCGACGGGCCTGACCCGCAGGCCCTGGACGAGGTCGTCGAGTTCACCTCCGACCTCATCCGCATCGACACCACCAACCGGGGCGGCGGCGACTGCCAGGAGCGGCCCGCCGCCGAATACGCCGCCGCACGGCTGGCCGAGACGGGCCTGGAGCCCACCCTGCTGGAGCGCACCAAGGGCCGTACGAACGTGGTCGCCCGCATCGAGGGCACCGACCCGTCGGCCGACGCGCTGCTCCTTCACGGTCATCTCGACGTCGTGCCCGCCGAGGCACGCGACTGGAGCGTGCATCCGTTCTCCGGGGAGATCCGCGACGGGGTCGTCTGGGGGCGGGGCGCCGTCGACATGAAGAACATGGACGCGATGATCCTCGCCGTGGTGCGGGACTGGGCACGCCACGGCGTGCGGCCCCGGCGGGACGTCGTGATCGCGTTCACCGCCGACGAGGAGGCCAGCGCCGAGGACGGCTCCGGGTTCCTCGCCGACGAGCACCCCGAGTTGTTCGAGGGCTGCACCGAGGGCGTCGGCGAGTCGGGGGCGTTCACCTTCCACGACGGCACCGGGCGGGAGCTCTACCCGATCGCCGCCGGTGAGCGCGGCACGGCCTGGCTGAAGCTCACCGCACGCGGCCGGGCCGGGCACGGCTCCAAGGTGAACCGGGACAACGCCGTCACGCGTCTCGCCGCTGCGATCACCCGCATCGGCGAGCACGACTGGCCGCTGCGACCGACCCCGACCGTGCGCGCCGCCCTCACCGAACTCGCCGCGCTGTACGGCATCGAGACCGACCACGCCGACGTGGACGCGCTCCTGGACAAGCTCGGTCCGGCGGCCGCGCTGGTCGAGGCGACCGTCCGCAACAGCGCCAACCCGACCATGCTGGACGCCGGTTACAAGATCAACGTGGTTCCGGGGGAGGCGGTGGCGTACGTCGACGGCCGGTATCTCCCCGGCACCGAGGACGAGTTCCGCACGACCCTTGACCGGCTCACCGGACCTGACGTGGAGTGGGAGTTCCACCACCGCGAGGTGGCCCTGCAGGCGCCGGTGGACTCGGCGACGTACGCCAGAATGCGGGCCGCCGTCGAGGAGTTCGCGCCGAAGGGGCACGTGGTGCCGTACTGCATGTCCGGCGGCACGGACGCCAAGCAGTTCTCGCGCCTCGGCATCACCGGCTACGGCTTCACGCCGCTGAGGCTCCCGGAGGGCTTCGACTATCAGGCCCTCTTCCACGGAGTCGACGAACGCGTGCCCGTCGAGGCGCTCCACTTCGGCGTCCGGGTACTCGACCGCTTCCTGCGCACGGCCTAGGCACACATGGGGGACGAAGTGCGGACGTTGGCGTACGGTTCCTGGCCCTCGCCCATCGACGCGGCGCTAGCCGCCGCGCACGACGGGCATCCCGAGTACGTCGGCTTCGTCGGCGACGAGGCGTGGTGGACCGAGCCGCGGCCCACCGAAGGAGGCCGGCGCACACTGGTGCGGCGCGGCGCCGACGGCACCGAGGAGTCGGTGCTGCCCGCGCCGTGGAACGTGCGCAGCCGGGTCGTCGAGTACGGCGGACAGCCCTGGGCCGGGGCTGTCGTCGAGGGCGAGCCGCTCGTCGTGTTCGTGCACTACGCCGACCAGCGGCTGTACGGGTTCCGGCCGGGCGGCGTGCCGCGTCCGCTGACGCCCGTGTCCCCGGTCGGCGGCGGACTGAGATGGGCCGATCCGCAGGTGCTGGTCGACCGTGGCGAAGTGTGGTGCGTGCTGGAGGAGTTCACCGGTGACGGGGCCGTCGACGTGCGGCGGGTGCTCGCCGCCGTGCCGCTGGACGGTTCGGCGGCCCAAGACCGGGACGGCGTACGCGAACTCACCGACGAGCGCCAGCGCTTCGTCACGGGGCCCCGGATCTCGCCCGACGGGCGGCGCGCGGCCTGGCTCGCCTGGGACCATCCGAGCATGCCGTGGGACGGGACGGAACTGGTCGTCGCCGGGATCGGCGGGGACGGCACATTCCGCGGGGCGCGAACCGTGGCCGGTGGGCCGGAGGAGTCGATCGCGCAGGTCGAGTGGTCGACAGACGGCCGTCTACTGTATACAGCCGACCGTACGGGTTGGTGGAACCTGTATGCGGAAGACAGAGTACCGAGTGCGGAAGACGATCTGCCGAACAGGGAAGACGGCGTACCGCTGTGCCCCCGCGAGGAGGAGTTCGGCGGCCCTCTCTGGAAGCTGGGCCACCGCTGGTTCGCCCCGCTGGAGGGCGGCCGAATCGCTGTCGTGCACGGCCGCGGCGCCACCACGCTCGGGATCCTCGACCCGGAGACCGCGGAGGTGGTCGACGCGGCGGGTCCCTGGACCGAGTTCGCGCCCACCCTCGCGGTGCGCGGCGAGCGCGTTGTCGCCGTCGGAGCGAGCCCGCGCAGCGCGTACGAGGTGGTCGAACTGGACGCCCGGACCGGCCACGCCCGGGTGATCGGTGCCGCCCACGACGACGCCGTCGACCCCGCGTACCACCCCGAGCCGCAGATCCGCACCTTCACCGGGCCGGCCGGACGTGACGTCCACGCGCACATCTACCCGCCCCACAATCCCGGCTGTGTGGCGCCCGGCGACGAGTTGCCGCCGTACGTCGTCCGGGCGCACGGCGGACCCACCGACCGGGCTCCGCTCGTGCTCGACCTGGAGATCGCCTACTTCACCTCACGGGGCATCGGCGTCGCCGAGGTCGACTACGGCGGCTCGACCGGGTACGGCCGCGAATATCGCGACCGGCTGCGCGAGCAGTGGGGCGTGGTCGACGTCGAGGACTGCGCGGCCGTCGGGCTGGCCCTCGCCGACGAGGGCACCGCCGACCGCGACCGGCTCGCCGTCCGGGGCGGCAGCGCCGGCGGCTGGACCGCGGCGGCCTCGCTCGCCACCACCGACGTCTACGCCTGCGGCACGATCCTCTATCCCGTCCTCGACCTGGTGAGCTGGGCGACGGGCGAGACCCACGACTTCGAGTCGCAGTACCTGGAGAGCCTGGTCGGACCGTACGCCGAGGTGCCCGCCAGGTACGCGGAGCGCTCGCCCATCGAGCACGCCGACCGGATCACCGTGCCCTTCCTGCTGCTCCAGGGGCTCGACGACGTGATCTGCCCGCCCGCGCAGTGCGAACGCTTCCTGGCCCGCATGGAGGGGCAGCGGGTGCCGCACGCCTACATCGCGTTCGAGGGGGAGGGGCACGGGTTCCGGCGGGCGGAGACCACGGTCCGGGCCCTGGAGTCGGAACTCTCCCTGTACGCCCAGGTCTTCGGGCTGAATCCGCCCGGCGTCCCGACATTGGAGCTTGCCAAGTGAAGGAACTTCTACGCCCGTCCAGACTCGCTCCCGGTGCGCGCGTGGCGGTGGTCGCGCCCAGCGGGCCGGTGGCGGAGGACCGGTTGCAGGCCGGACTCGACATCCTGCGCGGCTGGGACCTGGAGCCGGTGGTCGGCCCTCATGTGCTGGACGTGCACGGTGAGTTGACATACCTGGCGGGCTCCGACGCCGACCGTGCCGCAGACCTGCAACAGGCCTGGTGCGACCCGTCCGTGGACGCGGTGCTGTGCGCTCGCGGGGGATACGGGGCCCAGCGGATCGTCGACCTCCTCGACTGGGACGCGATGCGAGCGGCCGGGCCGAAGGTGTTCGTGGGCTTCAGCGACAGCACCGCGTTGCACGAGGCGTTCGCCGTGCGGCTGGGCCTGGTCACGCTGTACGGGCCCGCCGCCGCCGGCGTCGACTTCATCAAGAACGCGCGAGCCCAGGACCATCTGAGGTCCACCCTCTTCACCCCCGAAGCCGTCGGCACGATCACCTCCTCCGGCGTCCCCCTGGTGCCGGGACGGGCCCGGGGCGTCACGCTCGGCGGTTGTCTGAGGCTGCTCGCCACCGGTTACGGCACGCCCCACACCCGTACCGGCGCCCGCGGTGGGCTGGTGCTGATCGAGGACGTGGGCGAGCGGGCGTACAGCCTCGACCGGAGTCTCACCCAACTCCTTCGCACCGGCTGGATGGAGGGCGTCGAAGGCATCGCGCTCGGCTCGTGGGACAGCTGTGGCCCGCACGAGGAACTGCGTCCGCTGTTCGCCGACCGACTCGGCGCGCTCGGTGTGCCCGTGGTCGAGGAGTTCGGATTCGGGCACTGCGCGGGGGCGTTGACCATCCCCTTCGGCGTGAGCGCCGAACTGGACGCCGACGCGGGCACGTTGACGCTCGACGAACCGGCTCTGCGCTGATCCCGGTTCACTGAATTCTCGTCACGCACCACCGACGTACGGGCGCGCTCAGGGCGACGCTCAAGGTGGTGTCTCCCCGGAGGCCGAGCGCACCCAGAACTCCGGCAACGCCGCCGACAAGCTCGTCCCTCCTGTTGGCCGGCTCTACGACATCGCCCCCGACGGCACCAGGACGCTGGTGCACCGGCTGGTCGCGCCCGCGGGCAGGTCACCCGTCGTAGGGTGCGGGCAGGTCACCCGTCGTAGGGTGACGGGATGCCGCACCACGAGTCCCGCTATCTGGCCGAAGGCCCTCGCGTGGGCATACGCCCCTTCACCTACGAGGACGGTGCCGAGTTCACCGCCCGGGTCCGGGAGAGCAGGCAACTGCATCGTCCGTGGCTCTTCCCGCCCGACAGCACCGGTGCCTACACCGCGTACGCGGGGCGGCTGATCGAGGATCCGACCAAGGCCGGGTTCCTCGTCTGCGAGAAGGTCCGCGAGAAGCAGGAGGCGGGTGCCATCGCCGGGTTCATCAACATCAACAACATCGTCGAGGGCGGCTTCCAGTGCGGGACGCTCGGGTACGGGGCCTTCGCGCACGCCGCCGGGCGGGGGCTGATGCGTGAGGGTCTGGACCTCGTGGTCGGGTACGCGTTCGGGCCGATGCGGCTGCACCGGCTGGAGATCAACGTGCAGCCCCGCAATGCCGCGTCGATCGCGCTGGCACGCACATGCGGGTTCCGGCTGGAGGGCTTCTCGCCGAACATGATCTTCATCGACGGGGCCTGGCGGGATCACGAGCGATGGGCGATCACCGTGGAGAAGTGGGCAGGCCGACGCGCCTGACCCGCGCGTCATGCCGGCCGTCGACAGCGGGGTGAGCTACACGCCACCGCGGTCCGCGTACTCGTACACCGACCCGTCCGGATGCAGCGCGATCAGATTGCGGCCCGCCGGCGTGGGGACCGGGCCCGCGATGACACGGGCGCCCAGCTCCGTCAGTACCCGGTGGGCCTCGTCGACGTCCTTGACGGCGATCGTCGCGGTGACCTTGCGCAGCACCTCGAGCTCGGCCTCCGGCCCGCTCATCAGCAGGAAACAGCCGACCGCGGCGACCTGCACGCCGCCGCGTTCGAAACGAAGAGCTCTGCCGCCCGCCAGCCGCTCGTAGAAGGGGACCGCGGTCTCCAGGTCGTCGACGCATACGCGCAGCGTGGCTCCCAGAATGTCCATGGGGACGAGCCTAGTTGGGACGGCTGCGGGAGCGAGATCGTTTCACATGATTCCCACCGTCCCGCCCGCCTCCGGCCGCCTCCGGCGTCGACCGCGGTCGACGACACGGCCCGCAGCGTTACGTGCTGTTGACCACGGGTACCCGGCGGGTATGGACCGTTTGGATCATCTGGAGCATCTGGACAGGCAGCTGGTGGACGAGCTGGCGCAGGTGGCGCGCGAGACCGTGCGTGACGAACTGCGCGAGCAGACCCGCAAGCAGCGCCGCAAGGCCATGCTGTACGGCGCCTCGGGCGCCGTCGCCCTGTACGCGGGCGCGGCCCTCGCGCTCGCCGTGGGGCTGGCCCTCGCCATCGGTCTGCCGGACTGGGCCGCCGCGCTGATCACCGGGGCGATCCTCGGTGTCCTGGCCTACGTGCTGCGCGGTGCCGCGCGTCCCTCCGCGTCCCGGCCGACGCACGAACGCGAGGCGGAACTGGCCGCGGAGCCGGACCGCGGCCACGGCGCCGCCGCGCCCGTCGGCCCGCCCGGCGGCCTCGGCAGCGCGCCGTACCCGCCGATGCCGCCTGTCGCGCCCGGCGGCGTGGGAGGGGCCACCGGTGCGCCGGTGGCGGGTGCGCCGCCGCCCGGCCCCGCCGCAGGCCCGGCGCCGCGCCCCGACGACATCGACCCCGAGCAGCCGCACCACCGGGCGTGATGCGCGGTGCGCGACTTCCGCAAGGGCCCGCTGTCCAAGCACCGCAAGGTCGTCGTGGTGACCGGCGCCAGCGGCGGCGTGGGCCGGGCCACCGCCCGGGCCTTCGCCGCCCGGGGGGCCGGCGTCGCCCTGCTGGCCCGGGGCCGCGAGGGCCTCGCCGCGGCCGCCGACGAGGTGCAGCGCGCCGGCGGTGAGGCACTCGTCGTCACCGTGGACATGGCCGACGCCAAGGCGGTCGACGACGCCGCTCAGCAGGTGATCGACGCCTTCGGACACATCGATGTCTGGGTCAACAACGCCTTTGCCGGAGTGTTCGCCCCTTTCACCGAGATCACCCCGGACGAGTTCCGCCGGGTGACCGAAGTGACCTACCTGGGCTATGTGTTCGGCACCCGCGCCGCGCTGCACCACATGCTGCCGCGCGACCGGGGCACGATCGTGCAGGTCGGCTCGGCGCTCGCCTACCGCGGCGTTCCGCTTCAGTCGGCGTACTGCGGTGCCAAGCACGCCATCCAGGGCTTCAACGAGTCGCTGCGGTGCGAGCTGCTGCACTCCCGCAGTGGTGTCCGTACGACGATGGTGCAGCTGCCCGCCGTCAACACTCCGCAGTTCGAGTGGGTGTTGAACCGGATGCCGGGGCGGGCACGGCCGGTGGCGCCGGTGTACCAGCCGGAGGTCGCGGCGCGGGCGATCGTGCACGCGGCCTCGCACGGGCGGCGGCGCGAGTACTGGGTCGGCGGCTCGACGGTGGCCACGCTGATCGCCAACGCGGTCGCACCCGGCGCACTGGACCGGTATCTGGCCCGGACCGGGTTCGACGCCCAGCAGGACAAGCAGGACGAGCGGGACGAAGGGGCGTACGGCGGCGGCCCCGGCAACCTGTGGACGCCGGCGGACGGGCCGCACGGGCGGGACTTCGGGGCGCACGGGCGCTTCGACGACGAGGCGGCGGACAACAGCCCGCAGGACTGGGTGTCCCGCAATCGCGGGCGGATGGGGATGGGGATGGGGCTGGCGGTGGCCGGTGGGCTGGGGGCCGCGGTGACCGCCGGGCTGCGTCGCGGTGGCCGTGGGGCGGGGCGCCGTTGACGAGTTGACGAGGTGGGTGATGGTGTCACGCCGCGTCATGCCACCCGGTACTCCTCCACGTCCTCCGTCCGCAGTGTCAGCCCGTGGCCGATCCCTCGCACCGGCCGCACCACACCTCCCGTCGGATCCAGCGCCCCGTCGAAGAACATGTCCTCGATGCGGACGTGGTCGTGGAACCACTCCAGATGGCGGAGGTTGGGGAGCGAGGCGGCCGCGGCGGCGTGGGCGTGCGGGGCGCAGTGGGCCGATACCTCCAGGCCGTGGGCGTGGGCGAGAGCGGCAGCGCGGAGGAACTCGGTCAGACCACCGCAACGCGTCGCGTCGATCTGGAGGCAGTCGACCGCGCCGGCCGCGATCATGCGGGCGAAGTAGGGGAGGTCGTAGCCGTACTCGCCGGCCGCCACGTCGCACACCACGGCGTCCCGGACCAGCCGCAGGCCCGTCAGGTCGTCGGAGGACACCGGTTCCTCGAACCAGCCGACGCCGTGCTCGGCGAGCGCGTGCCCCACGCGGACCGCCTGCTTGCGGGTGTAGGCCCCGTTGGCGTCGACGTACAACTCGGCGTCGTCGCCGATGACATGGCGGGCCGCAGCGACCCGGGCCAGGTCGCGGGTGACCGCGCGGCCCCAGGCCTCGCCGATCTTCATCTTGACGCGGGGGATGTGCTGCCCGTGCACCCAGCCGCCCAGCTGCGCGGCGAGATGCGTGTCGTGGTAGGTGGTGAAGCCGCCGCTGCCGTACACCGGGACCGTCTCGCGGGCGGTGCCCAGGAGCCGGGCCAGGGGGAGTTCGAGCAGCCGGGCCTTGAGATCCCACAGGGCGATGTCGAGGGCCGAGATCGCGCAGGCGGCGATGCCGGGCCGGCCCGCGTTGCGGACCGAGCGGCACATCGCGTCGTGCAGGGCGGGGATGTCGAGGGCGCCGCGGCCCTCGACGAGGGGGCCGAGATGCTCGTACAGGAAGTCGCCGACCGCCACCGGGCCGTAGGTCCAGCCCGTGCCGGTGGCGTCGCCCGCCGTCACCTCGGCGATCACCACGGTCGTGGTGTCCCAGGCCAGTGTGCCGTCGGCCTCGGGGGCGTCGGTCGGCACCGTGTACGCGGACACGACGGGTCGGTGGAGTTTCATCGCCTGCCCCGAATCCCTCAGCCGGCCTGCTGGAGCTGCGGCAGCACCTTCGTACGGTAGAAGTCGAAGAAACCGCGCGTGTCCGGGCCGATCTGGTTGACGTAGACCATGTCGAAGCCCGCGTCGGCGAACTGCTTCAGCTCCGCGACGTGTTCGTCCACGTCGTCGCCGCACACCCGGTTCTGGCGGACCATGTCCTCGGTGACCAGCTGCTGCGCCTGCTCGAAGTGCTTCGGCGAGGGCAGCACCTGGCCCAGTTCCCCGGGCAGTTGCTCGTTCGCCCACAGTCGGTGCACGGTCCGTACGGCCTCGTCCTTGTCGATGTCGTAGCAGACCTTCGTGCCGCCGCTGACGAGCTTTCCGCCGCCTCCGCCCTTGCGGTACTGCTCCACCATCGCGGCGTCCGGCTGGATGGTGATGTAGCCGTCGGCCACCCGGGACGCCAACGCCGTCGCGGCGGGGCCGAAGCCGGAGACGTCGACCGGGACGGGTTCGTCGGGGACCGTGTACAGGCGGGCGTTCTCCACCGTGTAGTGCGGGCCGTGGTGGTTGACCTCCTCGCCGGTGAACAGCCGGCGCATGACCTGGATGGCCTCCTCCAGCATCTCCATCCGCACGTGGGCCGGCGGCCAGGCGTCGCCCAGGATGTGCTCGTTGAGCGCCTCGCCGGTGCCGACGCCCAGCCGGAAGCGGCCGCCCGTCATCACCGCGCTGGTCGCCGCCGCCTGTGCCACCACCGCCGGATGTATGCGCACGGTCGGGCAGGTCACCGCCGTCTCGATCGGCAGGGACACGGCCTCCGACAGTGCGCCGATCACCGACCAGACGAACGGGCTCTGGCCCTGCGCGTCGTTCCACGGGTGGTAGTGGTCGGAGATCCACAGCGACTGGAACCCGGCCTGTTCGGCCATCCGCGCCTGCTCGATGAGCTCCGCGGGACCGTACTGCTCGCACGAGAGGAAGTAGCCGTACTCGGGCATGGGGGGTGCGCCTCCACGGGGTGGGCGGAAGGTTCGCCGTGCCGAGTACCCGGCGGCCGTGGCGGAAACCGGCCGGAGGCGGGGGCCGTAACGGCCCCCGGCGGACGTTTGGGTGCCCTGACCAGGGGGACGCGGAAGGCTCCCGAGGTACGCGACAGCCCCGGAGGCGAACCGTGAGTCGACCCCGCATAGTGATCGTCGGTGCCGGCTTCGCCGGGTACCGGACGGCCCGAGAGCTGTCCCGGATGTCCCGCGGCAAGGCCGACATCACCCTGCTGAACCCGACCGACTACTTCCTGTATCTGCCCCTGTTGCCCCAGGTGGCCGCCGGGATCCTGGAGCCGCGCCGGGTCACCGTCTCCCTCTCGGGCACCCTGCCGCGGGTACGCCTGGTGCTCGGCGAGGCCGACGGCATCGACCTCGACGGACAGACCGTGCACTACACCGACCCCGAGGGCGGCGACGGCACCCTCCCCTACGACCGGCTCGTGCTCGCCGTCGGCAGCGTCAACAAGCTGCTGCCCATCCCCGGCGTCGCCGAACACGCGCACGGCTTCCGCGGGCTGCCCGAGGCGCTGTACCTGCGTGACCACGTCACCCGGCAGGTGGAGCTCGCGGCCTCCGCGGACGACCCGAAGAGCTGCGCCGCGCGCTGCACCTTCGTGGTGGTGGGCGCCGGCTATACGGGGACCGAGGTCGCCGCGCACGGGCAGCTGTTCACCGACGCGCAGGTGCGCAAGCATCCGCTGCGGGAGGGGATGCGCCCCCGCTGGCTGCTTCTGGACGTCGCGCCGCGCGTCCTGCCCGAGCTGGACGAGCACCTTTCCCGCACCGCCGACCGCACACTGCGGGAGCGGGGCGTGGAGGTGCGGATGGGGACCTCCGTGAAGGAGGCGACGCCCGGTGGAGTGCTGCTGACGGACGGGGAGTTCGTGCCGACGCGGACGCTTGTGTGGTGCGTGGGCGTGCGGCCCGATCCGCTCGTCGAGGGCACCGGGCAGCCGCTGGAGCGCGGGCGCCTGGTCGTCGACCCTCAGCTCCGGCTCCCGGGCCGTCCTGAGGTGTTCGCGTGCGGGGACGCGGCCGCCGTACCGGATCTGAACAACCCCGGCAATTACACGCCGATGACCGCGCAGCACGCCTGGCGGCACGGCAAGACGGTGGCCCGGAACGTCGCCGCCTCGCTCGGTGTCGGCGAGATGCGTCCCTACCGGCACAAGGACCTGGGGTTCGTGGTGGACCTGGGCGGTGCGAAGGCCGCCGCCAACCCGCTCGGCATTCCGCTGTCCGGGCCGGCCGCCGGTGCGGTCACCCGCGGCTACCACCTGGCGGCGATGCCCGGAAACCGGGTCCGGGTCGCCGCGGACTGGCTGCTGGATTCCGTACTGCCGCGCCAGGCCGTCCAGTTGGGGCTCGTACGGTCCTGGTCGGTCCCGCTCGACACGGCGTCGCCGGAATTGGCACGGGTGCCGGGCGGGCCGGAGCGGCGGCAGGACAGGCAGGACAGGCAGGAACAGGGCCGGGACAGCCGGGACAGTCAGGACAGCCAGGACCACGCCAGGCAGGACAGGCAGGAAGCGGGCGCCCGGTCGGGGCCCGGGGCGGCGACGGCCGCGGACACCGGCTCCGGGGAACCTGCCCCCGAACCCGCCAAGAACCAGCCCGGCGGCGAGTCGGCCAAGAACCAGCCCGGCGGTGAGCCCGCCAAGAACCAGCCCGGCGGTGAGCCCGCCAAGAACCAGCCCGGCGGTGAGCCTGCCAAGAACCAGCCCGGCGGTGAGCCGCCCAAGAACCAGCCCGATGGCGAACCCGCCGATCCGCAACCCGGCGACGAGCCCCACAAGGCCCCCGGCCCCGTCCGGCGCACCGACGAAACCCCCGCCGAAGGAGACTCATGAACACCCGTGAACTCGTCGAACTGGCCCAGCAGTTGCGCGTCGACAGCGTGCGAGCCTCGGCCGCCGCGGGCTCCGGGCACCCGACCTCGTCGATGTCCGCCGCGGACCTGATGGCCGTGCTCCTGGCCAACCACCTCCGCTACGACTTCGACCGTCCCGCCCACCCGGGCAACGACCGCTTCGTCCTGTCCAAGGGCCACGCGTCGCCGCTGCTGTACTCCGCCTACAAGGCGGCCGGCGCCATCGACGACGAGGAACTGCTCACCTTCCGCAAACTCGGCAGCCGTCTCGAAGGGCACCCGACGCCCCAGCGACTGCCGTGGGTCGAGACGGCCACCGGCTCGCTCGGACAGGGACTGCCCGTCGGCGTCGGCATCGCGCTGTCCGGCAAGCGCCTCGACCGCACCGGATACCGGGTGTGGGTGCTGTGCGGCGACAGCGAGATGGCCGAGGGCTCCGTGTGGGAGGCCGCCGAGCACGCGGGCCACGAGCACCTCGACAACCTCACCGCGATCATCGACGTCAACCGGCTCGGCCAGCGCGGCCCGACCCGGCACGGCCACGACCTCGACGCGTACGCGCGCCGCTTCCAGGCCTTCGGCTGGCACACCGTAGAGGTGGACGGCCACGACGTGGACGCCGTCGACCGGGCGTACGGCGAGGCCCTCTCCACGAAGGGCCAGCCGACCGCGATCCTCGCCCGCACCCTCAAGGGCAAGGGCGTCACCGACGTGGAGGACCGCGAGGGCCTGCACGGCAAGCCCCTGAAGAACGCCGACGACGCGATCGAGGAACTCGGCGGCGCCGACCGGGACATCCGCGTCGAGGTGCACGAGCCGCCGGCCGCCCGCATGCTGCACGCCGTACGCGCCGGGCATCTCGAACTGCCGCGTTTCGAAAAGGGCGAGGAGGTCGCGACCCGCGACGCCTTCGGCCAGGCCCTCGCCGCGCTCGGCACCGGACGCGGTGACGTGGTCGCCCTCGACGGCGAGGTCGGCGACTCCACGCGCGCGGAGCTCTTCGCCAAGGAACACCCCGACCGTTACTTCGAGTGCTACATCGCCGAGCAGCAGATGGTCGCCACGGCCGTCGGACTCGCGACCCGCGACTGGGTACCGTATGCCTCCACCTTCGCGGCGTTCCTCACGCGCGCGTACGACTTCATCCGCATGGCGTCGATCAGCGGCTCGGGCATCAACCTCGTCGGCTCGCACGCGGGCGTCGCCATCGGGCAGGACGGACCCAGCCAGATGGGTCTGGAAGACCTGGCGATGATGCGGGCGGTGCACGGCTCGACCGTGCTGTACCCCTGCGACGCCAACCAGACCGCGCATCTCATCGCCGAGATGGCCGGCCTGGAGGGCATCCGCTATCTGCGCACCTCGCGCGGCGAGAGCCCGGTGCTCTACGGGCCCGACGAGGAGTTTCCGATCGGTGGCAGCAAGGTGCTGCGCTCCTCCGACCAGGACCGGATGACGATCGTCGCGGCGGGCGTCACCGTACCGGAGGCGCTGTCCGCCGCCGACGCGCTGGACCGGGAGGGCATCCGGGTGCGGGTGATCGACCTGTACTCGGTCAAGCCCGTCGACCGGCTCACGCTGCGGCGGGCCGCCGAGGAGACCGGCTGCCTGGTGACCGTGGAGGACCACCACGAGGAGGGCGGCATCGGCGACGCCGTGCTCGACGCCTTCCTCGACGGGCGTCCCGTGCCCCGTCTGGTGCGCCTCGCCGTCCGTACGATGCCCGGCTCGGGGTCCCCCGACGAGCAGCTGCACGCCGCGGGCATCGACGCCGAGTCGATCGCGGTGGCCGCGAAGCTGCTGGTGGAGGAGGCGGTCGTGCGGTGAGCGGAGACGGACCACGCACCGTCCGGGCGGGTCGGCGCACAGTGGAGGTGCACCGTCCGGACAAGGTGCTCTTCCCCGGGGGCGGCGGCGCGAAGGAGTACACGAAGGGCGACCTGGTCGACTACTACCGGTCCGTCGCCCCCTTCATGCTGCCGCACCTGCGCGGCCGCCCGCTGATGCTGGAGCGGCACCCGGACGGCATCGGCGGGCCCCGGTTCATGCAGAAGAACACCCCCGAGAACTACCCGGAGTGGATCACCCGCGTCGAGCTGGCCAAGGAGGGCGGCACCGTCTGCCACACCGTGTGCGACGACACCGCCACCCTGGTCTACCTCGCCGACCAGGCCGCCCTCACCCTGCACCGCTGGCTGTCCCGTGTCGGTCGGGCCGAACGGCCCGACCGGATGGTCTTCGACCTCGACCCGTCCGGCGACACCCCGGACTTCGCGGCGGTGCGCGAGGCGGCCGTACTGCTCGGGGAGCTGCTCGACGAGCTGAAGCTGCCCTCGGCGCTGATGACCACGGGCTCGCGGGGACTGCACGTGGTCGTGCCGGTCGAGGGGCCCCACGACTTCGACGAGGTGCGCTCCTTCGCCCGGGACGTCGCCGACACCCTGGTCGCCGACCACCCCGACCGGCTGACCACCGCCGCCCGCAAGAAGGAGCGCGGCGCGCGGCTCTACCTCGACGTGCAGCGCAACGGCTACGCGCAGACCGCGGTCGTGCCCTTCACCGTCCGCGCCAAGCCGGGGGCGCCCGTGGCGACGCCACTCGCCTGGAGCCAGCTGGACGGCCCGGGGCTCGACGCCCGCCGGTGGACCATCGCCGATGCCGTCGACCAGGCCCGCACCGATCCGTGGGCCGGTGTGATGACCAGGGGGAGGTCGCTCGGTCCGGCCCGACGCCGCCTCAACGCTTTGCGTGGCTGATGCATGCACCGCCTCTGAGCTGGCATGACGCGCCTGCTCGCGGTCGCGTGCCCGCCTGAAGGTTTGGCCAACGGACGAGCGGCCACCCGAAGTTAGAGGTGGCCATGTCGAACACAAAGAGCACTTCGGAATCACAGAATTCACAGAATTCCCGCAGAAGCGAAGAAAAGGACACGGAGCGCAACATGGCGGAAGACCGGCCGAACCCCATGGAGGTGCTCCGCCAGGCGCGCACCCAGCTGGCGGAGCTCACCGGTATGGCCGCCGAGAACGTCTCGTCCTTCGAGCAGACGGAGGACGGCTGGTCGCTGGAGATCGAGGTCCTCGAACTCTCCCGCGTGCCCGACACGATGAGCCTGATGGCGAGCTACCAGGTCGACCTCGACCCACAGGGGCAGCTCACCGGTTACCGGCGCGTTCGCCGCTACGAACGCGGGCGGGCCGACTCACACAGGCCTGGCGGCCGCTAGGCCGCCCACCCAGTCCAGCACCCGTTCACCAGTCCACAGACAAGGAGGCGCGGTCGGCATGACCGTTGTCCCGGCACAGCAGAGCGGCGGCGGAGGCGGCTCCAGCGGTCTCTACGACGTTCTGGAGCTCGTCCTCGACAGGGGTCTCGTCATTGACGCGTTTGTACGGGTCTCCCTGGTCGGCATCGAGATCCTGAAGATCGACGTACGTGTCGTCGTGGCCAGCGTCGACACCTACCTGCGTTTCGCCGAGGCGTGCAACCGCCTCGACCTGGAGGCAGGGCCGCGCAAGGCCCCCGGCCTGCCCGACCTGGTCGGTGAGATCACCGAGTCGGGCGCCCGCGGCAAGTCCAAGGGCGCGCTGTCCGGCGCCGCCGAGACCATATCCGGCGCGTTCAAGCAGGCCCGTGAGGACGGGCAGGGTCAGGCCGAGTCCAGGCCGCGGCCCCGCAAGTCGACGGCATCGCGCAGGAAGGAGGAAGAGGAGTGAGCACGTACGTCTACGGCATCACCGCCGCGTCCCACCCTTCGCTGCCCGACGGCATGGGAGGCGTCGGCGACCCGCCGCGTCCGGTGCGCATCCTCAAGGAGGGCGACCTGGCGGCGATCGTCGGCGACGCCCCCGAGGGGCTGCGCCCCAAGCGCAGGGACCTGCTCGCCCACCAGAACGTCCTGAGCGAGGCCGGCGCGGGCGGCGTCGTCCTGCCCATGCGGTTCGGCAGCGTCGCCGAGGACGACGGCACCGTCACCGGGGTGCTCGCCGAGCGCGCCGACCACTACAAGGAACGCCTGCGCACCCTGGACGGCAAGGTCGAGTACAACGTCAAGGCCGTCCACAACGAGGAGGCCGTGCTGCACCGCGTCATGGCCGAGAGCCCGGAGATCCGCGCACTGACCGAGGCCAACCGGCAGGGGGGTGGCGGCACCTACGAGCAGCGGCTCCACCTCGGCGAGATGGTGGTGGCCGCGGTCAAGGCCCGGGAGTCCGAGGACGCGACCGACGTGCAGCACACCCTGGAACCGGCCGCCGAGGCGGTGAGCGTGGGTCCCGAGTCCTCCGGCTGGATCGCCAACATCTCGTTCCTGGTGGACCGCGACGAGGCCGCGACCTTCCTGGCCGCGGTGGATCAGCTCCGCAACGGCCA
This sequence comes from Streptomyces sp. NPDC006602, assembly GCF_042870385.1. NCBI lineage: Bacteria > Bacillati > Actinomycetota > Actinomycetes > Kitasatosporales > Streptomycetaceae > Streptomyces > Streptomyces sp. NPDC006602. Next base: position 523,410 of record NZ_JBIAHG010000004.1, read on the forward strand.
TCCGCACCTCGAAGTGCGCGTCAACGGCCCGCTGCCGCCGTACAGCTTCGTGGAACCCGGCCCGAACAAGCCCGCGGGCACCACGCTGGGCGCCGGCGCGGAGGAGTGAGGCGATCATGGGACTCATAACGGAGGTGCTGCTGCTGCCGTTCGCACCCGTGCGCGGCAGCGCCTGGGTGATCAGACAGGTACTGGACGAGGCGGAGCGCCTCTACTACGACCCGGCCGCCGTCCGGGCCGAACTCGCTCAGCTCGAAGAACGTCTCGAGGCGGGCGAGCTCGACGAGGAGGAGTTCGACCGACTCGAGGACGAACTCCTCGACCGGCTGGAGATCGGCCTGCGCGGCGGCGCGGGCACTGCTGAGGGGACGGGACAGTGAACAGAGTGGGACTGGGCCTCGCTGTAGGGGCCGGCTACGTCCTCGGGCGTACCAAGAAGATGAAACTGGCGTTCGCGGTCGGCTCTCTGGTGGCCGGCAAGCGGATGCACCTGAGCCCCCGGGCCATCGGGGACCTGATGTCCCAGCAGCTGCAGAACAACCCGCAGTTCAAGGAGATCGGGGACCAGCTGCGCGAGGACCTGCGTGGTGTCGGCAAGGCGGCCTCCGGCGCCATGGTGGAACGGCAGATCGACTCGATAGCCGACCGCCTGCACGGCCGTACCGCCCAGGTCCGCGACCAGCTCGCGGGCGTGGTGCCGGACACCTCGGACCTGGGGCGCTCGGGTGACCGCGACGAGCACGACGAGGCGGAGGAGGACTACGAGGAGCCCGAAGCCGAACAGGCAAACGGGGCAGAAGAGTCCGACGAGGAAGAATCCAACGACGGGCATGAGTCCGACGACGCGCAAGAGGCCGAAGGCGCCGATGGTGCCGACGAGGACGACGAACCGCGTCGTAAGCCTGCGGCGAAGAAGGCCGCCGACGAGGAGCCCGCGAACAGGGCACCGGAGAAGAAGTCGGCAAAGAAGGCACCCGCCAAGAAGGCACCGGCCAGGAAGACGCCCGCGAAGAACACCGCGGGCAGGAAGACGGCCGCCAAGAAGACCACCTCGGCCAGGAGCGCCGCCCGCGGCGCCCGGGCCCGCCTGCCGAAGGGAGGCGCTGAGCGATGACCGAAACTCTCGGAGCGGCGCGGGGCGTCACCGACAAGGCGAAGGATCAGGCGACGAAGAACCCGATCACCGACGTGGCCAAGAGCGAGGCCGCCGACCGACTCAAGGCGGAGGCGCAGGAGTACCTCGCGGCCCAGGCCCAGCGCCTGCTGGTCGGCGCCGGCCGCAAGCTCGGCGAGACCACCGTCAAGCTGAACGACATCGCCGAGGGCAAAAGCCCGGGCTTCGTCAAGCTTGCACTGGACGGCGGTCGCAAGCTCGCCCAGGGCAAGGGCCCACTGCGGTCCGCGCTGGAGCTCGGCGCCTCGCGCGCCAAGGACAGCGTGGTCAGCGCGTTCAAGAACCTCGGCGGCGGCAAGGGCAAGAAGAAAGGCGGAGGCGGCAACAAGCCGACCGTCATCATCGAGTTCATCGACATCGGCGTCCCGCTGCGCACCGCCTACGACCAGTGGACCCAGTACCAGGACTTCAGCACCTTCGCGAAGGGCGTCAAGAGCGCGAACCGCGCCGACGACACCCATTCCGACTGGCAGCTGAAGGTCTTCTGGTCCAACCGCAGCTGGAAGGCCACCACCACCGAGCAACTGCCCGACGACCGGATCGCCTGGAGCTCGGAGGGCGCCAAGGGCACCACGAAGGGCGTCGTCTCCTTCCACCGCCTCGCCGAAAACCTCACCCGCGTCCTGCTGGTCATCGAGTACTACCCCTCGGGCTTCTTCGAGAAGACCGGCAACATCTGGCGCGCCCAGGGCCGCCGGGCCCGGCTCGACCTGAAGAACTTCGCCCGCCACATCACCCTCAAGGGCGAGGCCGAGGACGGCTGGCGCGGCGAGATCCAGGACGCCGAGGTAGTCAAGAGCCACGACGACGCGGTGGCCGAGGAGGAGGAAGAGGAGACCCGGGGCGCCGCCCAGGAGGACGAGGAGGAGGGCGAGGAAGCGTACGAGGACCAGGAGGAAGGCCCGTACGCCGAGGAGGAGCCGGAAGAGGACGAGGAGGAGACCGGCGAGTACGACGAGGAGGAGCCTGAGGAGGAGGAAGAAGCGCCTGAGGCCGAGGCCGAGGAGGAGGAAGAGGAGTACGAGTACGCGGACGGCGGGAGCCGACGATGACCACACCCAGCCGGCTGCCCGAACCCTACGGCCACAGCAGCGGCGCCAACCTTGCCGACATCCTTGAACGGGTGCTCGACAAGGGCATCGTCATCGCGGGGGACATCCGCATCAACCTGCTCGACATCGAACTCCTCACGATCAAGCTGCGCCTCATCGTCGCCTCCGTCGACAAGGCCAAGGAGATGGGCATCGACTGGTGGGAGGACGACCCGGCGTTGTCCTCCGGCGCCCGCCGCAAGGAACTCGCCCGGGAGAACGCCGAGTTGCGTGAACGGCTCGCCCAACTGGATCCCGACTACGAACTGGAGTCCGGCCGCGTTCGGGCCGGCCGCACCAAGTCCGGCCACGTTCAGGAGGAGGAGGCGTCATGAGCGGACTGCGCTACGTCTACGCCGTCTGCCGCCCTTTCCGCGCGCCTCTGCAGTCCCAGCTGACGGGCGTGGCAGGTGACCCGCCCAGACTGCTGAACCACCACGGCCTGATCGCCGTGGTGAGCCATGTGCCGGAGCGGGACTTCGCCGAGAAGCCGCTCCACGCCCATCTGGAGGACCTGGACTGGGTCACCGCGACCGCCCGCGCACACCAGGGCGTGATCGACGCCCTGACCGTCGTCACCACGCCGCTGCCGCTGCGGCTCGGCACCGTGTTCCGTGACGACAGCGGCCTGCGGACGATGATCGAGGAGCGGGAGGACGACTTCCGGCGCACCCTCGACCGGCTGGAGGGCCGGGTCGAATGGGGTGTCAAGGTGTACGCCGAGCCGGAGCCGGAAGCCCCGGAAAATGGGCGGCCCGCTCAGAAGGCGGCTTCGGGCCGGGACTATCTGCGTCAGCGGCGCCAGAGTGTCCGGGCACACGAGGACAGGTGGGAGCAGGCGGAACAGTTCGCGAACCGGCTGCACGAAACTCTTTCCGCCTATGCCGAGGATTCCCGGCTGCACGCCCCGCAGAACCCCGCCCTTTCCGGCGTCCGGGGACGGAACGTGCTCAATGCGGCCTATCTCGTGCCGCGCGCCGAATCCGAGGAATTCGTGGAACTGGTCGATCGCACGAAGGGCGAGGTACCGGGAATGCGCGTGGAACTCACCGGACCCTGGGCCGCCTATTCCTTCGCGGAGGAGTTCACGGGGGCCACGGGGGAGGGGGAACGGTGACGGTGATCGAGCGCCGTGAGGTCGCGCTGGTGGACCTCCTCGACCGGCTGCTCGCCGGCGGGGTCGTCATCACCGGCGACATCACCCTGCGCATCGCGGACGTCGACCTCGTCCGCATCGACCTGAACGCGCTGATCAGCTCGGTGAACGCCCAGGTGCCCTCACCGTTTCGGGAGCTGCCGTGACCGAGCGACGCAACCACCGGATGGACCTCGACCCCGACACCGTCGAGCGGGACCTGGTCAAACTCGTCCTGACCGTGGTGGAACTGCTGCGCCAGCTCATGGAACGCCAGGCGCTGCGCCGCTTCGACGAAGGCGACCTCAGCGAGGACCAGGAGGAGCGCATCGGGCTCACCCTGATGCTGCTGGACGACCGCATGACCGAGCTGCGCGAGCGCTACGGACTGCGGCCCGAGGACCTGAATCTGGACCTCGGGCCGCTGGGACCTCTGCTTCCCCGGGAATGAACCTCGGGGCTTCCCCGGGAACGAACTCCGGGGAATAGGCTTCCCCGGGAACGAACCCCGGCGTCCGGGAATGAACCCGGACCCCGGTGCTTCCCCGGGGAATAACCCTGGGGTCAATTCACCACCTGTACCAGCGGCCCCTGCCTCCACCCGCGGTCGTGCTCCGCATCAGGAAGCCCAGAAGCCATAGCACCAGAACGGCCAGTGCAATCCACCAGAGAATCTTTACTGCAAATCCTGCACCGAAAAGGATCAGTGCCAGAAGCAGTACCAGCAGGATGGGAACCATAGTGTGAACCTCCTGCATTCCTAGTTTCCCGGAAACAGGGATTCAGGCTTCCTTTCGGCACAGAATTTCTCCGTGCAGCACACTGAACCAGCCGTCCTCCTGCCGCCCCCATTCCCGCCAGGCCGCCGACACGGCGCGCAGCTGCTCGTCGGTCGCGTGGCCGCCCTGCGTGGCCCGTTCGGCGTACGCCGAGGCCAGGGTGCGGTCCGCCCACAGGCCGCTCCACCACGCCCGCTCCTCGGCGGTGGCGAAGGTCCAGGTGCCGGCGGTCGCCGTGATGTCCGTCAGGCCCGCCCGAAGCGCCCAGGACCTCAGCCGGCGTCCGGCGTCCGGCTCGCCGCCGTTGGCGCGGGCCACCCGCCGGTACAGGTCCAGCCAGTCGTCCATGCCCGGCGTCTGGGGGTACCAGGTCATCGCCGCGTAGTCCGAGTCCCGTACGGCGATGAACCCGCCCGGTGCGGTGACCCGCCTCATCTCGCGCAGCGCCCGCACCGGATCGCCGACGTGTTGCAGCACCTGGTGGGCGTGGACCACGCAGAACGTGTCGTCCGGGAAGTCCAGGGCGTGCACGTCCGCGACCGCGAAGTCGACGTTGGCCAGGCCCCGTTCGGCGGCGGTGGCCCGGGCCTGGTCCAGGATGCCCGGCGCGTGGTCGACACCGGTGACGTGCCCGTCGGGGACCAGCGCGGCCAGGTCGGCGGTGATCGTGCCGGGCCCGCAGCCGATGTCCAGGATCTTCATGTGGGGCTTGAGCGAACCGAGCAGATAGGCCGCCGAGTTGGCGGCCGTCCGCCAGGTGTGGGAACGCAGCACGGACTCGTGGTGCCCGTGCGTGTAGACGGCGGTCTCCTGCGACTTCGACATGGGTGTACTCCCTGTTCGGCGTCTCCTCGGCCACGCCTCACGCTACGCGCGCATGTCGAATAATGAGATCTGCGTTTCGCGATCTGGACTGACGGGTGGTCAGCCGCCGGGCAGCGGCCGGTACACCGCGAGTGCCTGGGGCAGCTTCTCCAGCGTCACCTCGCCCGCCACCTCCGTGACTTCACCGTCGTAGGCGAGGAGCGTGCCGGGGGCGACGCCGGACAGGTGCAGCCGGCCCACCTGGACGGCCGCGTGGGCGGGAGAGCGGGTCAGCGGACCGGCGACGGCGGCCGCGAGCAGCCGCAGCGTGGGCCGCCGCCCGCCGTGCACGACCCGTACGTCGAGCCGCCCGTCGGCGAGGTCGCGGCGGCGGCCGGGGACGAGGCCCATCCGGTGGTAGGTGCCGTTGCCTGCGAACAGCAGCCACAGCGGCCGTGTTTCGCCGCGGAACTCGGCCTCCAGCGGGTGCCGGTCGGTGCGCGACACGCGCAGCGCCGCGAGCACCCCGGCCGGCCAGCCGCCGATCCGTGGCGACCAGCGCTCCCGCTCGCGCACCAGTTCCGGATACACGCCCACGCTGCAGGTGTTGAGGAAGATGCCCTGCTGTTCGCCGCAGCTGAAGCGGCCCACGTCCACCCGTACGCCCTCGCCCTGCCGGACGGCCCGGCTCAGATCCCGGACGCCTTCGACACCGAGGTCGTGGGCGAAGTGGTTCAGCGTGCCGCCGGGCAGCACCGCGAGGGGCAGGCCGTGGCGCAGGGCGACCTGGGCCGCGGCGTTGACCGTGCCGTCGCCGCCGCACACGCCGAGCACCCGGGCACGGGCCGCCGCCTTCTCCAACTCGGTACGGACATCCGCCGGTTCGCATTCGACGACCTCGGCCGCGGGCAGCGTGTCCCGCAGGGCGCGCACCCGGTCGGCGGTGCCCGAGGCGGTGTTGGTGACGACGACCAGGCCTGCGCCGTCCGGCAGGGCGGGCAGGTCCGCGCGTGGCCGGGCCGGCGGCACCGCCTGGGCGCGGGTCGGCACCAGAGCCCGTACGGCGAACGAGGCGCCCATGCCCAGCGCCGCGCCCGCCAGTACGTCGCTCGGGAAGTGGACGCCGGTGTACACGCGGGACATGGCCACCGAGAAGGCGACCGGTGCCACGACGGCGCCCCAGGCCGGTGACTCCAGGGCGACCCCGGCCGCGAACGCGGCCGCCGACGCCGAATGGCCGGAGGGGAACGACGTGGTGATCGGCTGCCGCTTCAGCTGCCGCACCAGCGGAACCGGGTCCAGGACGGGCCGCGGGCGGCGCACCGAGCGCTTGCCGAAGGTGTTGATGGCCAAGGAGGCCAGGCTCAGCGAGGCGAGGCCGCGCGCCGCCGCCCGGCGGGCGCGCGGGGTGCGGCTCACGGTCATCGCGGCCGCCGTCGCGAACCACAGCACCCCGTGGTTCGCGCTCCGGCTCAGTCGCGGCAGGACCGGTTCGGCGGCGGGCCAGTTCCGCTCGGCGGCGAACTCGAACAGCCGGCAGTCCAGCGTCAGCAGCCGGTCGCGCAGCACGTGGGGGCCGGGCTTCAAGGCGGTGAGGTCGACGTCGGGGCTCATGCACTCCCGGATACCCTGAAGTGGCCGTTTCTTGTCCGGCGGGCCGTGCACCTGGAGGACCACCCATGCGTCTGCTGCTCATCCGTCACGGCCAGACCCTCACCAACGTACGGTTCCTGCTGGACACCGCCGTGCCGGGACCCGGCCTCACCGCACTCGGCGAACGCCAGGCCGCCGCCCTGCCCGAGGCCCTCGCGGACGAGGACATCGAGGCCCTGTACGCCTCCACCCTCGTCCGTACGCAGCTCACCGCCGCCCCGCTGGCAACCGCCCGCGGCCTCGACGTGCGGGTGCGGGACGGTATCCGGGAGGTGTCCGCGGGGGACCTGGAGATGCTGCCCGGGGACTCGGAGCACGGCATGAGGTACATGGAGACGGTGTTCGGCTGGTCGGCCGGCGACACGGGGCTGCGCATGCCGGGCGGGGAGACCGGAGCCGAGACGCTGGCGCGGTACGACGCCGTGGTCGCCGAGGCCGCCGCGAGCGGAGCCTCGAGCGTCGCCATGGTCAGTCACGGCGCGGTGATCCGGATGTGGACGGCGGCCCGGGCCGACAACGTCGACGTGTCCTTCGCCGCCGCCCGCCCGCTGGACAACACCGGGGTGGTGATCCTGGAGGGATCGCCCTTTGACGGCTGGAAAGCCCTGTCGTGGGCGGGCGCGGTGGTCGCCCCCGCGGGCGAGGGCGGCCCCACCGGCCGGCCCGTGGGCCCGCAGTGACCGCATAACGGTTTGCCCGGGCTCACCGGCGGCCCGCACAATGCGGCCTCATGGGACATCTGGAAGCCGCACACCTCGAGTACCACCTCCCCGACGGGAGGGCGCTGCTCGGCGACGTCTCCTTCCGGGTGGGCGAAGGGGCCGTCGTGGCCCTCGTCGGACCCAACGGCGCAGGCAAGACCACCCTGCTCCGGCTGATCTCCGGTGAGCTCAAACCGCACGGCGGGACCGTCACCGTGAGCGGCGGCCTCGGGGTGATGCGCCAGTTCGTGGGGTCCGTGCGGGACGAGACGACCGTACGGGACCTGCTCGTGTCGGTGGCGCCGCCCCGCATCCGGGAGGCCGCCCGGGCCGTCGACAAGGCCGAGCACGCCATCATGACCGTGGACGACGAGGCCGCCCAGCTCCAGTACGCGCAGGCCCTGTCCGACTGGGCGGAGGCGCGCGGCTACGAGTCCGAGACGCTGTGGGACATGTGCACCATGGCCGCGCTCGGGGTGCCCTACGAGAAGGCGCAGTTCCGGGAGGTGCGCACCCTCTCCGGCGGCGAGCAGAAGCGCCTGGTCCTGGAGGCGCTGCTGCGGGGCACCGACGAGGTGCTGCTGCTCGACGAACCCGACAACTACCTCGACGTGCCCGGCAAGCGCTGGCTGGAGGAGCGCCTGAAGGAGACCCGCAAGACAGTCCTGTTCGTCTCCCACGACCGTGAACTCCTCGCCCGCGCCGCCGAGAAGATCGTCTCCGTCGAGCCCTCGCCCGCGGGTGCCGACGCCTGGGTGCACGGCGGCGGCTTCGCCACCTACCACGAGGCCCGGCGCGAACGTTTCGCCCGCTTCGAGGAGTTGCGCCGCCGCTGGGACGAGAAGCACGCCCAGCTGAAGAAGCTGGTGCTGAATCTCCGTCAGGCGGCCTCCATCAGCCACGAGTTGGCCTCCCGCTACCAGGCCGCCCAGACCCGGCTGCGCAAGTTCGAGGAGGCCGGACCGCCGCCGGAACCGCCGCGCGAGCAGGACATCAGGATGCGCCTGAAGGGCGGTCGAACCGGCGTAAGGGCCGTCACCTGCAAGGGACTTGAACTCACCGGCCTGATGAAGCCGTTCGACCTGGAGGTCTTCTACGGGGAACGCGTCGCCGTCCTCGGCTCCAACGGCTCCGGCAAGTCGCACTTCCTGCGGCTGCTGGCCGGCGACCACGTGGCGCACACGGGGGAGTGGAAGCTCGGGGCGCGCGTGGTGCCCGGGCACTTCGCACAGACGCACGCCCATCCCGAACTGGCGGGCCGCACGCTCCTGGACATCCTGTGGAAGGAACACGCCCAGGACCGGGGCGCCGCCATGTCCCGCCTGCGCCGCTACGAGCTCACCGGCCAGGCCGAACAGAGTTTCGAGCGGCTCTCCGGTGGCCAGCAGGCCCGCTTCCAGATCCTCCTGCTCGAACTCCAGGGCGTCACGGCCCTGCTCCTCGACGAGCCGACCGACAACCTCGACCTGGAATCCGCCGAGGCCCTCCAGGAGGGCCTGGAGGCCTTCGACGGCACGGTCCTCGCGGTCACCCACGACCGCTGGTTCGCCCGCTCATTCGACCGCTACCTGGTCTTCGGCAGCGACGGCCGGGTGCGGGAGACGACAGAGCCGGTGTGGGACGAGCGGCGCGTCGAGCGGGCCCGGTAACCCCAGGTCACCGGGCCCGGCAGGCACTGCTCAGCAACTCACTTCCACCGCAGCAGCGCCCCCAGACCGCCTACCGGAACCTCGCGGTCGGTCGCCGGAGCCGCCGGTGTCACCGAGATCGCCGGGGCACCCGTCGCGACCGCCGACCGGATCAGCGCGTCGTCCGCGCGGGCCGGCCAGGCGTGCTGCTCACCGAGGATCTTCAGCTCCGTGCGGCGCACCGCCAGCTGGTCGGGATCCTCGCCGATCCACACCTCGCGGTGCGCGTCGGGGCCGTCCGGACGGATCAGCAGCTCGTCGATACGGTGCTCGCGCGCCGCCTCGACCAGCGCCGGCACGCCCTCGACCGCCCCGGCACGCCCGTCGTCGCCCGGCTCGCGGGCCGCGAGGAACCGCTCCAGCTCCCGCTCCGCCCGCTGCCGTACATGCGCTGCGCGCGCCTGCTCCACGTCCTCCTGGAGCAGCCTGCTGCCGGTGCCGTGCGGGGCCTCCACGACCAGGTCGTGCAGCCGCTGGGGCAGCCGCTCGTGGACGGTCCGCCGCTCCCGGTCGTCACCGACGAGGATCAGCAGGTCGGCCTGGGTCTCCTCCTGGCAGACGGCGAGCGCGTCCGCGATCTCGGCCGCGTTGTGCTCCCAGGTGTTCTCCACCCGCAGCTGGAAGTGCCGCTCCGACCAGTCGGCCGTACTCGTACGGTGGATCGGATACCGCCGACCGGCGACCGCCCCCGCGTCCTGGCGCCCGAGTCCGCTGCGCAGCTCGAAGTCGGCGCCCTTGCGGTCGACGTACGCCACGATGCACACCGTGTCCTCACCGACCAGCTCCAGCAGCGGCGCGGTGTGCGGCAGCGGCGCCCAGTACGCGCTGCTGCCGCCCGGCGCCTTGGTCAGCGGCGGATCGAGAACCACCTCGCCGGCCCGCGCGAACAGGGCTCGTCCCTGCGGCTCGGAGGAGTGCTGCAGCTGATCCACCGCGTCCCGCACGGCCCGGCACGTCTCCTCGTCGGCGCCCTGCTCGGCCAGCTCCCGGGACAGCGCGATCGCGGTCAGATGCCGTTCGTGGGGCGTGTCCTCCGTGTGCCGGGAGGTGTCGACGTACACGGAGGCCCACGGGCCCGCTTGTTCGTAGAGTGGATGCAGAAACGCGAGATCCATGGCTCCCTCCCGGGTGCCGCTTGGGGGTAGTGCTCACCGGGCGGGTACCCGGAGGGCATGAACGAACACGACGAGCGGGACATGACCATGACCGGAGTCGACGCCGCCCAGCTGGACGACCAGCAGCTCATGAAGGAGCTGGAGACCATCCACCGCACGCGCCACGACACGCTGCTGTACGCCTCGAACGACGCGCTGCGGGCCCACAACGACCGCATGGCGCAGCTCGAGGGCGAGTTCCTGCGCCGCAACCCGAACCGGCCGGTCGCCGCGGGCCGTACCCGTGAGGGAGCCCGGGAACGCGGAAGCGGGGAGTCGGCGACTCCCCGCTCCTGAACGCCTCCCACGCCTCCCCGAGCTATCGGCCCGGGGCGGGCATCAAGCGGCCTCCTCCTGGGCGAACACGTCCAGGAACGCCTCGCAGAACGCCTTCAGATCGTCCGGCTTGCGGCTGGTGACCAGCTTGTTGGTGCCGTGGTCGCAGATCTTCACCTGCTCGTCCACCCAGGTGGCGCCCGCGTTGCGCAGGTCGGTCCGCAGGCTCGGCCAGGAGGTCAGCACCCGGCCGCGTACGACGTCCGCCTCCACGAGGGTCCACGGGGCGTGGCAGATCGCGGCCACCGGACGGCCCCGCTCGAAGAAGTCCCGTACGAACGCCACGGCCCTCTCGTCCATCCGCAGGAAGTCCGGGTTGGCCACCCCGCCCGGCAGGACCAGTCCGCCGAAGGAGTCGGCCGACGTCTCGCCCACGACCTCGTCCACCGGGAACGTGTCCGCCTTGTCCAGGTGGTTGAACGCCTGGATCTCACCGGACTTCGTCGACACGAGCACGGTTTCGTGGCCCGCGTCCTTCGCGGCCTGCCACGGGTCGGTGAGTTCGATCTGCTCCACGCCTTCGGGTGCGGTCAGAAACGCGATACGCATGATGGTTCAACGACCTTTCTCGGAACGCTTCTCGGCGCGCGGAGCACGCCACTTGGCCTCGTCGCCCCCCGCGCGCTTCTTCCTCGACCTGGCCGCGCGCCGGCAGCGCAGCAGCTCCTCGCCGTAGGGCAGCAGCACACAGGCGCCGATCGCGGCGGCGATGCCCGCGAGATAGCCGGGCGACAGCTGCGGACGGCGCGGCACGAGACGCCAGGCGTCCGGGTCGCCCCGACCGCCCCGCAGCAGTGCCTTGACCTGGTCGGCGTGCAGGCACATCAGGGACGCCAGCGCGGCGAACGGCAGCGACTCGAGGAAGCTGTGGATGTGCTGCTCGACCGGCTTGACCTCGCGGTCGCTGTGGACGGCCGTGCGCACGTCCCACAGCGCGGTCGCCTCGTGCACCGCGGCCCCGCCCAGCTGCACCGTGAGGAGCAGCGGGTTGATCTCGTAGCGCAGGGTGAGGGCGATCGGGAGGCCGACCTCGGCCATCATCAGGGAGTGGATGAGGGACTCCTTGGTCCCCGCGGTGTCCTCGATGCGGGTGCGCCGGTGCATGGCCCAGTCGGCGAGACCGGGCGCGAACCAGCCGGGCAGCAGCCCGTACAACAGGTAGCGCGTGGTCGCCTCGCCGACGTCCACGACGGTGCCGGATGCCGCGATCCTCGCGGCCTGGTCGCGCCGCCCGCTCACAGGGTGTCCAGCCCGTCGGCGGCCCGCCCGTCGTCCGGCAGGGCCCGGCTGATGTCGGCGAGCGCCGAGTCCGGGTCCTCGGCCTCGGCGACGTCGCCGAGGCTCACCATCCCGACCGGCAGACCGTCCTCGACGACCGGCAGGCGCCGTACGGCGTGCTCACGCATCAGCGCCACCGCCGTCGACACCGGGTCGCCCGGGGCCACCACCACGGGATCCGGCGTGCACACCATCTGGGCGCTCACCGTCAGTGGATCCGCGCCGTCGGCGACGGCGCGGACCGTGATGTCCCGGTCGGTGAGCATGCCGACGACGTGCTGTCCGTCGGCCACCAGGACGTCGCCGATGTCCTGCGTGCGCATCAGCTGCGCCGCCTCGACGAGCGAGGCGTCCGGGCGTACGGCGACGACGCCCGGGGTCATGACGTCCTTCACGAAGTCGGCCGCCACTACGCGCCCTCCCTCCGGGTCAGCGTCCGTGCCAGTTCCTGCACGGTGGCGTAGGACTCCCTGCGCGGCCGTCGCTCCACCGCCTCGACGAGGGTGTCGGGAGCGTTCTTGCGGCGCAGGGTGCGGGCAAGTTCCACGGAAGTGGCCGGGAAGGAGCTGCGGCCCAGGATCCGGGCCAGCTCCAGCCGGACCGTCTCCAGCGGCGCCCCCTGGTCCGGTGCCACGGGCCCGCCCCAGACCTCCGGATCGTCCTCGGCGGTCGGCTCCGGGTCGTGCCACTCCTCACTGCGCGTGGGGTGGCCGGACCTGAGCAGACCCTGCAGTTCGTGCTTCATCTCGTCGTCGCGGTGACGACTCAGCCGATCGCTGCCTCGCTGCATGTCTCCCTCCAGAACTTCGGGGTGGGCACCCGCGTACCCGAGGACCGGACACCGACACGGGGTTTGCCCGCCCGATGGCGGGAGACCCGGCTCACGCCCCCCGCGCACATCCCAGCAAAAGGACAGGCCATGGCGGTGCTCGCTGTGATCATCCCGCTCCTCATGCTCGGCGTGGTGCTGGCACTGGGTCGATACGAGGAACTGCTACTGCCCGAGGAGGGCGAGGACCGGCACCAACCGGTCGTCGCCCCATCCCAACCCTCGGCCGCTGCTGCCGCTACTTCTTCTTCTCGCGGCCCGGCAGGAACTCCTGCACCTTCGCCTTGAACCCCTGCTTGACCACCGACCCACGGTCCGCGTCGCCCTTCAGGATCGACGCGGCCGTGGCCTCCATCTGCTCCCAGCTGGCGTGCGGAGGGATCGGCGGTACGGCGGGGTCGGTGAGGAACTCGATCACCGCGGGCCCGTCCGCCTCCAGACCGGCCCGCCAGCCCGCCTCCACGTCCTCCGGCTTCTCCACGCGGACACCGGTCAGCCCGAGCGAGCGGGCGAACGCCGCGTACTGCACGTCCGGCAGCTGCTGCGAGGGCAGGAACGACGGGGCGCCCTCCATGGCCCGCATCTCCCACGTGACCTGATTGAGGTCGTGGTTGTTCCAGACGGCGACGACCAGCCGCGGATCCTCCCACAGGTCCCGGTACTTGGCCGCCGTGATCAGCTCCGCAAGGCCGTTCATCTGCATCGCCCCGTCCCCGACCAGCGCGATCGCCGGCCGGTCCGGGTGCGCGAACTTCGCGCCGATCGCGTACGGCACCCCGCAGCCCATCGTCGCGAGCGTCCCGGACAACGAGCCGCGCATCCCGGACCGCATCGTCAGGTGCCGCGCGTACCAGTTCGCCGTGGAGCCGGAGTCGGAGGTGACGATCGCGTCGGACGGCAGCAGCGGATCCAGCGTGTGTGCCACGTACTCCGGGTTGATCGGGTCGGCCGACAGCTCGGCCCGCCGCTCCATCACCCCACGCCAGCGCGTCACGTTGTCGCGCACCGTGTCGTACCACTCGCGCCCGCCGCGGTCCGTCTCCAGCATCGGGATCAGCCGCTGAAGCGTGGCCTTCGCGTCGCCGACCAGATTCACCTCGTACGGATACCGCATGCCGACCATGTGCGGATCGATGTCGATCTGCACGCCCCGCGCCTTGCCGAAGTCCGGCAGGAACTGCGTGTACGGGAAGGACGACCCGATGGTCAGCAGCGTGTCGCAGTCCCGCATCAGCTCGTACGACGGACGCGTGCCGAGCAGGCCGATCGAGCCGGTGACGTACGGCAGTTCGTCGCTCAGCACGTCCTTGCCCAGCAGCGCCTTGGCGACGCCCGCGCCCAGCAGTTCGGCGACCCGCTCCACCTCGGCCCGCGCGCCGGCCGCGCCCTGGCCGATCAGGATCGCCGGCTTGGCACCGGCGTTGAGGATCTCCGCCGCCCGCCGCAGGGACTCCTCGGACGGAATCGACGTCCAGGAACTTCGGTCCAGGCTGGAGGGCACCATCTTGAACTCGTGCGTGGGCGGCGAGTAGTCGAGCTCCTGCACATCCCCGGGGATGATGAGCGCCGTCGGGCTGCGGCGCGCGTACGCGGTGCGGATCGCCCGGTCCAGCACGTTCGGCAGCTGCTCGGGGACCGTCACCGTCTCCAGGAAGTCGGAGGCGACGTCCTTGAAGAGGGTGTGCAGGTCCACCTCCTGCTGGTAGGAGCCGCCCATCGCGGTGCGGTGCGTCTGGCCGACGATCGCCAGCACCGGCACATGGTCGAGCTTGGCGTCGTACAGCCCGTTCAGAAGATGGATGGCACCGGGCCCGGAAGTCGCCGCGCACACTCCGAGACGACCGCTGAACTTGGCGTAGCCGACCGCCTGGAACGCGGACATCTCCTCGTGCCGGGACTGGACGAACCGGGGCCGGTTGTCGGCCCGCCCCCAGGCGGCGAGCAGGCCGTTGATGCCGTCGCCGGGATAGCCGAAGACGTGGTCCACACCCCACTCGCGCAGTCGTTCCAGGACGCGGTCGGAGACCTTGGTGCTCATGTACGGACCTCCCGGACATAGACATGGGTGACACGGACAGCAGCTGTACGAGTCACCCTGCGCGGTCCCGGAAAACCTGCGCCGGGTTTGCGGTCGGGGGCCGGGGGCAGGCGCACTTCTGTGCTTCGGACCGGAGGCACGTCCGTGGGAGCGGCGAGAGGCCGCCACGGCCGCGTCTGTCCGAACCGCAGACGCCCCCTCCCCACGGTGACCGTCCATCCCAGAGCACCCCTCCCAGGGAGTTGCGACGCACCATGGCGACCAAAGTGAGCGCGAAGCACCATCCGCACGACGACGCACCCGACACGGCCCAGGCGTTCCGCGAGCTCGCCGAGCTTCCCCCCGGCCCACGGCGCGACACCCTGCGGGGACAGATCGTCGAGGCCTGGCTGCCGATGGCCGACCGCCTCGCAGGCCGTTTCCGCAGCCGCGGCGAGAGCTTCGACGACCTGCGCCAGGTCGCGGCCCTCGGCCTGGTCAAGGCCGTCGACCGGTACGACCCCGAGCGCGGCAACGCCTTCGAGAGCTACGCCGTACCCACCATCACCGGCGAGATCAAGCGGCACTTCCGCGACCACATGTGGACCCTGCACGTGCCGCGCCGCGTCCAGGACCTGCGCAACCGCGTCCGCTTCGCGAGCCAGGACCTGTCCCAGACCATCCCGGGCCGCCGGCCCACCGTCGCGGAGATCGCCGCGCACGCGAACCTCAGCGAAGAAGACGTCCTGGTGGGCCTGGAGGCCCTGGAGAGCTTCACCGCGCTGTCCCTGGACGCGGAGCTGCCCGGCACCGAGGACGGCTACTCGCTCAGTGACGCGTTGGGCTCGGCCGACCCCGCGCTGGACACGGTGGTGGACCGCGAGGCGGTCAAGCCCCGGCTCGCCGCCCTCCCCGAACGCGAGCGCGCGATCCTGTACATGCGGTTCTTCGGCGACATGACCCAGAGTCGGATCGCCGAACAGCTGGGCATCTCGCAGATGCACGTCTCCCGGCTGATCAGCCGCTGCTGCGGCCGGGTGCGGGAGCAGGTCATGCGGGACACCGCGGCCTGACGCCCGAGCGACGGGGGTCGTCGTGCGGTGTGGTGTCGCCGGGCGGCCTGACGCCCGAGTGGCGTGGGGTCGTCGTGCGGCGGAGGTCGGTGCGGTGTCTTCCGGGGCCGGCAGGACCTGAGTGGTCTGGGGTCCGTGGTGTCTCCCGGGCCGGGACGCCTGAGTGGCGGAGCCTTCGCGTGGTGTCATCGGCGCGGTCCGACGCCTCGTGGGGGGCGGGGGGCCGCGTGATGTTACCCCCGGTCTGACGCCCGAGTGGCTGGTGGCCGTGCGGTGTCACCCGCTCGGCGGTTTGCGTCACGCGAATGGTGTCCGGCCCCGCGCGGCCGGGCGGTGGGCGGGCTGTGATGGTGCGGGGACACGGCGGTCGTGCCCCCGCAGCCGTCGGCCGAAGGAGCCCTCCCCATGCGCCCGAGCGTCCGCGCCCTGTCCGTCGCCGCCCTGGCAGGTGCCGCGCTGAGCATCGCCGTACCGGCGGCCTTCGCGGAGCCGGCCGCCGAGGTCAGCCCGAGCAGCGCCTCCCCGGGCGGCAGCGTCTCCGTCTCCGTCACCTGTGACCCGACCGGCGGCGCCCCGCCGGACACGATCGACGCCGCCTCGGAGGCCTTCGAGGAGGGCACTGTCCAGCTGCGGCTGGTCTCCGGCAACGACGACAAGGTCACCGGCCCCGTCTACGACGGCACCGCCCGGATCGCCTCGGCCGAGGTCCTGGAGGAGGGCGTGGACGCGGTCGGCAAGGACTCCGCGCGGACCGTCGACGGCAACTGCCCGGCGGCTGCCGGCGGGCAGGGCAAGCAGTGGAGCGCCACGTTCACGGTGTCCCGCGGAAGCGGCACGTGGTGCGGCACGGGGACGTGGACCGGGAGGGGGACGGGGACGGGGATGGGGACCGGAACTGGCATGGGGACGGGAACGGGGATGGGAACTGGGACGGGAATGGAGACGGAGACGGGGACGGGAATGGAGACGGAGACGGGGACGGGAATGGAGACGGAGACGGGGACGGGGACGGGAATGGAGACGGGAATGGAGACGGAGAGGGAGGCGGAGACCGAGTCGGGCACCGGGTCGCACGCCGAGTCCTGCGCCACCACCCGCCCCTGCACCGAGTCGCACACCGACTCCTGCGGCGGGACGGTCGCCCCGCGCGGGGCGCGGGCCGGTGAGGGCGGCGCCTTCACCGACTCCGTGCCCGCCCTGGTCGCCGGTGGCGTGCTGATCGCGGGCGCGTTCGGCGGCGCCGTCTACCGGCTGCGCCGCAAGGAGCCCGCCGCCGAGAGGTGACGCCGGCGCTGTCGCCGCCGAGAGCGGGCACGCACCGCCGTTGTCGCCGCCGAGAAGAGCCGACACCGGCATCGTCGCCGCCGTGTGACCGGAGCAACCCGGACAGGCGCCCATGCCGCGGCGCATGTCTGGGTACTCACAGCCCGAGGGCACGACCCGCACCGTACGAGCCACCGAACACACCCGGGCGACAACACCGGCGGACAACACCCCCCCACCCCGGAGGTACGCATGTCGCGGACGGACCCGGAAGGCCACGGCCCCGTCCGTTTCGGGCCGCCGCTGCCCGAAGACGGGCTGCCCGTGCTGCCCGAGCTGTCCGCCGTACTCGCCGCCGCGGCCGGCCGCGCCGGGAGCGAACCGGTCGGCGGGGGAACCGACGTCGTTCGGGCCGCGTGCGGCTACTGGGACCGGCGCGGCCTGCCCACCGCCCGCGACCACGTGGTCGCCGCCCCGGGCGCCCCCTCCCTCCTGCTCGCCCTGACCGCCGCCCTCGGCGGCGACGTCCTGGTGCCGCGGCCGTGTGCCGCCTGGTGGGCGCCGTACGCACGCCTGTTGGGAAGACCCGCCTTCCATGTGGCCACACCGGCGGAGAGCGGGGGTGTCCCCGATCCGTACGCCCTCCTGGAGACCGTCCGCCGGGTCCGGGAGGAGGGGGGAGACCCGCGGCTCCTCGTGCTGTCCCTCGCCGACGACCCGACCGCCACCGTGGCCCCGCCGGAACTGCTGCACGAGACGCTGGAGGCCGCCGTCGGCGAGGGCCTGTACCTGGTCAGTGACGAGACCTGGCGCGACACCCTGCACGACCCGCACGGCACCGTGCTGCTCAGTCCGGCCGAGATGCTGCCCGGGAAGGCCACCGTGGTCACCGACCTGGCCGGCGCCCTGCTGCCGACCGGCTGGCCGGCCGCCGTCGCCCGCTTCCCCGAGGGCGAGGCCGGCGACGCCCTGCGCGCGCGTGTGCTCGACGTGCTCACCGCGCTCGGCGCCCGCGTCGCCGCCCCGGTCGCCGTCGCGGCCGCGTACGCCCTGACCGAGCCCGAGCCGGTGACCGCCCGGGTCGAAGCCGCCGTACGCCTGCACGCGCGCCTGGCCGCCGCCGCGCACACGGCCGTCGTCAGGGCCGGCGCTCTGGCCCGGCCCCCGCAGGCCGGCCGTCACCTTTACGTCGACCTCGGCCCCCTGAAGACCGCGCTCACCGGGCACGGGGTCGGCGACGCCCAGGAACTGGAGGAGTTCCTCACCGCCCGGCTCGGCATGCCCGCGCCGGGCGGCCACCGCTTCGGCGACGACCTCGGGGCGCTGCGGGTGCGGCTGTGCACGGGTCCGCTGCTGGGCGGCACGGACGAGGAACGCGCGGAATGCCTCGGTTCACCCTCGCCGTTGGAACTGCCACACGTGCGACGCGCGTTGATCCTTCTGGAATCGGTCTTCGACGATCTCCGCGACGACGCTCAGCGATGGGAGCCTCCTCGATGACGCAGCAGTCCGAGTCGACCACGAGCACACCCGACCGCGACACCGACGCTCCGACGGCCCCCTCCTTCACGCCCCCCGTGGCCCCCAGGCCCCTCGGCGAGCACCGCCTGTGGCCGCGGTCCTTCCACAACCGGCTGACCGCCCCGCTGCCCGACCTGAAGTCCATGGCCCGCTTCGCCCGCGAGGGCGCCATCCGCCCCGACCGGGAAGGCCTCGCCGACATTCCCCGGCTCCCCTTCGAGCCGGGCCCGCTGCCCCGCGTGGACGCGCGCACGATCGCCGTCTCCTGGGCGGGACACGCCAGTTGGGTCGTGCGGATCGGCGGCCTGACCGTCCTCACCGACCCGGTCTGGTCCCGCCGCATCCTCGGCACCCCGGCCCGCATCACCCCGGTCGGCATCGACTGGAGCGACCTGCCGCGTATCGACGCCGTCGTCATCAGCCACAACCACTACGACCACCTGGACGCCCCCACACTGCGCCGACTCCCGCGCGCCACCCCGATGTTCGTGCCGGCCGGACTCGGCCGCTGGTTCCGCCGCCGCCGGTTCACGAACGTCACGGAACTGGACTGGTGGGAGGCG
The DNA here is from genome assembly GCF_042870385.1 of Streptomyces sp. NPDC006602. Lineage (NCBI taxonomy): Bacteria > Bacillati > Actinomycetota > Actinomycetes > Kitasatosporales > Streptomycetaceae > Streptomyces > Streptomyces sp. NPDC006602. The sequence continues at coordinate 542,469 of NZ_JBIAHG010000004.1, forward strand.
GCCGAACTGGACGGTGTCCGCTTCGACTTCGTGCCCGCCCACCATTGGTCCAAGCGCTCCCTCACCGACACCTGCCGCACCCTGTGGGGCGGCTGGGTGCTCACCGCCTCCGACGGCCGGCGCGTCTATTTCGCGGGCGACACCGGATACGGCCACTGGTTCGCCCGCATCGGACAGCGCCACCCGGGCATCGACCTGGCCCTGTTGCCCATCGGCGCCTACGACCCCCGCTGGTGGCTCAGCGACGTGCACTGCGACCCGGAGGAGGCGGTCCGCGCGGCGCAGGACCTCGGGGCGCGGCGCGTGGCGCCCATGCACTGGGCGACGTTCGTGCTGTCGGCGGAGCCGGTGCTGGAACCGCTCACGCGCGTGCGGGCGGCGTGGGAGAAGGCGGGCCTGGCCCGGGAGGACCTGTGGGACCTGCCGGTGGGTGGTTCCCGGATCCTCGACTAGGCCTTCGCGGTCCGGCGGACCCTGCGCCAGGCACTGGGCGCCGCGCTGATCACCACGGTCAGCGCGACCGCCGCGACCACGCCCTCCCAGGGCTCGCTGAACAGCGACCCGCCAAGGATCCCGATCAGCTGATACGTCACAGCCCAGGCGAGGCACGCCGGAAAGTTCCCGCGGGCGAACCTCCGCAGCGGCCACTTCGCCATCAGACAGGCCAGCATGACCGGGATCCTCCCGGCCGGCACCAGCCGGGACAGCACCAGGACCGCCACACCATGGTCGGCGAGTTTCTCCTGCGCCTGGGTGAGCCGGTCCTCGGGTGCCCGCGAGCGGATCGCCTCCAGCCAGCGCGAGCCGTTCTTCGACCGCATGCCGCGCCGCCCCAGCCAGTACAGGGCGATGTCACCGAGGAACGCGGCCGCCGAGGCCGTCACGAACACCAGCGCCAGCGCGAACGGCGCCGTCTGGTGAAAGGCCACCACGGCCGCCGAACTCACCAGCGCCCCCGTCGGCACCACCGGCACCAGCGCCCCGAGCAGCACCAGCACGAACAGCGTCGGATACCCGATCGCCTGCTGCGTGGACTCCGGCGACACAGCCGTCGAGGCGGCGGCGAGCCAGCTCACCGGGCGACCTCCAGCCGCACGCTCTCCCCGTGCCCGAGCCGGTGCACCGCCACCTGCGGCGCCCGCTCGCCCGCGAGGCGTACGAACTCGTCGCCCGGCGTGTGGAACTCGTGCGGGCGCACCGCGTCCATCCCGATCGGCCAGTACGTGCCGTAGTGCACGGGCACCGCACTGCGCGGCGCCAGCCGGACCAGTGCCTCCGCGGCCCGCCCCGCGTCCAGATGCCCCTCGCCGAGATACGGTCCCCAGCCACCCACCGGCAGCAGCGCGACGTCGACCGGACCGACCTCCTTCACCATCTCGTCGAACAGGCCGGTGTCCCCGGCGAAGTAGGTACGGCCCTCGCCCTCGACGACATAACCGAGCGCGGGGGAGTGGTGCGGTCCGAGTGGCAGCCGCCGGCCGTCGTGCCGGGCCGGCACGACCCGTACCACCACCTCACCGATCCTGGTCTCGTCCCCGGGAGCCACCTCGCTCACCCTCAGATGCGCGAGCCGGCGCAGCCCCGGCACCGCCCGTGGTGCGCCCCGGGGCACGAGCAGGCGCGTGCCCGGTGCGAGCCGCGCCAGCGAGGGCACATGCAGATGGTCGGCGTGCAGGTGGGACACCAGCGCCACGTCCGCGCGCCAGGCGCCGGGCGGCGGCAACGCCCCGCGGCGGCGCCGCAGATGGGCCAGGCGGCGGGCGAACAGAGGGTCGGTGAGCACACGTACGTCCGAATCCGTGACCGTGCAGGTGGCGTGACCCCACCACGTGATCTCCACCGGCACCTCTTTGCCTCCTTCGCGCGACTCCCCCGAAGCCTACGGGCAGGAGTAGGGTCGGCGAACGAAACCGGAGGTGAGGGGGGACTTCATGGGATCCATGGGAGAGGTTCGTGACGCACCGGGCAAGCGCCCGCCGTTGCGGGTCACGGCGATCGCCAGCCTGACGCCCCTGGAGGAGCTCGACGACGACCCCTTCCTGGTGGACTCCCGCAGCCAGCACGCGATGTGCGCCCGCTGGGCCGCCGAGCGGGGCTACGTCGTCACCCGGGAACTGCTCGTGCACCGGCTCCGTCCCGACCACGGCGTCCTGTGGGAGGGCGTACGGCCCGGCCGCGACGTGTTCGTCGCACCGAGCCTGCGCGTCCTGCAGAGCGCCCTGTCGTCGGTCGACGAGTTCACCGCCGAGTGCACGCGCCGCGGGGTGCGGGTCGAGACCGTGGGGCGCGCGGAGCCGTCGTACGACGCCCAGATGAAGGCCCGGGTGCACCGCAGGCTGTCGATGCCGACGGCCGGGTACGACGGCCGGTAGCGGACGCCACCAAGGGCCCCGTTCGACCGGCGCCGGTATGACAGGCTTGCTCCGGGCCCGCACCGATGACGGGCCGGGCCGGGACGTGAGGTGTGCGAGGCGTGCGTGGAGGGCGTTGGCGGCGGGTCGCCAGTCAGGTCGGGCGGAGCGTCGCGGTGTGGGCCGTCTCCACCGTCACGATGCTCGTACTGGCGGGCATCCTGCCGGACTTCCGGCTCCAGTCCCCCGACGGCGACAGCGCCACCCGGATCGCCGTCACCGCCGCGTTCGGGGCCGGCGCGTTCGGTCTGCTGTCGGCGCTGGCGTGGCCCCTCCTCGTACGGCTGCTGCTGCTCGTGCCCGCGCTCGTGCTCGGCCTGCTGGTCTTCTTCCTCAACGGCGGGCTGCTGCTGCTCGCCCTGCGCCTGAACCCGGCCGAGCAGGGCGACGCCGCCCCTGAGACCGCGGTCGTGGTGGCCGCCGTGATGTCGGCCGTCGCCTCCGCCACCGGCGCCGCGCTGGCCGTGCGCGACGACGACGCCTACCGGCGCCGCCTGTACCGCCTCGCCGACCGCCGCCGCAGGGGCGGCGCACCGCCCTGCCCGGCCAGCCCCGGCACCGTCTTCATACAACTCGACGGCGTCGGCCACGACGTCCTGCTCGACGCGGTCGGCCGCTGTCTGATGCCCACCGTCGCCCGCTGGCTCGGCGACGCCCCCGCCCATCACGGCGGCCGGCGCAGACCCACCCACCGGCTCACCCCGTGGCGCACCGACTGGTCCAGCCAGACCGGCGCCAGCCAGCTCGGCATCCTGCACGGCAGCAACCACGACGTGCCCGCCTTCCGCTGGTACGAGAAGGACCGCCGCGAGGTCATGGTCTGCAACCGCCCGACCAGCGCCGCAGAACTCCAGCGCCGCGCCGTCGAGGCCACCGGCGACGGCGGACTGCTCGGCGCCGACGGTGCCAGCCGCGGCAACCTCTTCTCCGGCGGCGCCGACGAACAGGCCCTCGTGCTGTCCATCGCCGCCCGCCGCCGCAGCCGCGAGAACCGCTCCAGGGCGGGCTACTTCGCCTACTTCTCCGACCCGGCCAACGCCGTGCGCACCGCCCTGTCCTTCGTCGCCGAGGCCGGCCGCGAGATCGGCCAGTCCACCCGGGCCCGCGTCCGCAAGGTCCGTCCGCGGGTGGGACGCGGCGGCCTCTACCCCTTCATCCGCGCCTTCGCGACCGTCGTCGAACGCGATGTCGTCGTCGCCGCGGTCATGGGCGACATGCTCGCCGGCCGCACCGCCGTCTACGCCGACCTGGTGGCGTACGACGAAGTGGCCCACCACTCCGGGCCGGCGAGCCGCGACGCCCTCAAGGTCCTCGAACGTCTCGACCGCTCCCTCGCCCTGATCGAGAACGTCGCCGAGCACGCCCCGCGCCCCTACCGCATCGTCGTCCTGTCCGACCACGGCCAGAGCCCCGGCGAGACCTTCCGCACCCGCTACGGCCTCACCCTCGGCGACCTGGTCCGGGCCGGCTGCGGGCTGCCCGTGCCGCGCAAGGCCGAGCGCACCCACAGCGGCGCCGAGGCCCGCGCGGCCGTCCGCACCGCACTGCACCGGCCCGTCGAGGAGGGCGGCGAACAATACCGCCCCTCCACCCGCCGCTCGGAGCCGATCGTGCTGGCCTCCGGCAACCTCGGCCTGGTGTCCTTCCCCGACGTACCGCACCGGATGAGCAAGGAGGAGATCGACGCCCGCCACCCCGCCCTGCTGACCACCCTCGCCAACCACCCCGGCATCGGCTTCCTGCTGGTGCGCAGCGAGGAACACGGCGGGGTCGTCCTCGGCCCGTTCGGCGCCGAGATCCCCCTGGACGAACTCGACGACAACCCCGGCCCGCTCGCCGACTTCGGTCCCGGCGCCGCCGACGCCGTCCGCCGCACGCACTCCTTCCCGCACACCGCCGACATCATGGTCAACTCCTGGTACGACCCCGCCGACGGCGAAGTCCTCGCCTTCGAGGAGCAGATCGGCTCGCACGGCGGCCTCGGCGGCGCCCAGGCCAAGGCCTTCCTGCTGTCGCCGCTCGCCTTGTCCGCCCCCGTCGAGGAGGGCACGCAGCTCGCCGGAGCCGAGCACATCCACCGTGTGCTGCGCCGCTGGCTGCGCGAGACGGACGGCCCACAGGTTCCGCTGGCGGCACGCCAGGACCGAAGCGCCGCCTGAACCCGGCGCACATGAAGCCGCCTGAATCCGGCGCACATTAAGTGGGCTGCGCCCGCCGACCGCCGCGCCCACACTGTCGTACCGGACGTCGCGCACCGGCGCGCCCCTTCTCGACCACCCACCCAGGAGCCGCTCCTTGCAGGCAGCCGTCGGACCACCTCACCGACCGGCCCGACCACCTGTGGTCCAAGCCGCCGAAGACCGAGGAGCCCTTCTCCACGCCCCGCTCCTGGCACATGCTCTCCGACGCGCTGCACTCCTTCGGGCCGGGCCTCGACGAGGAGACGCTCAAGGTGCTGGCGCACGGCACGCTGACACCCGCGCACGCGACCGCGTTCTGCGGCTACGCCAAGATCGTGCGCAGCCGGTTCGGCATCGAGGCGATCCTCAAGGGCGACGCCCACTGGCCCAATCGCCTGGAGGACCGCGACCTGCTGTACTACCTCGCCGAGTCCTTCCGCGGCCGCCTCGCCAAGGAACTGCCCGCGAGCAAGAACCACATGTCGGCGAGCGGCCGCCAGACCGCGTACCGCGCCAAGTCGCTGCTCGTGCAGCTCGCCGAGATCTCCGTCGAGGTCGCCCAGAGCGTCATCGCCTCCGACGCCGACGGCAACCCCGTGCTGCCCGCCTGGTTCCTCATCGAGGCGGCCCGGGACATGCCCCGGCTGGTGGAGGCGCGGCGATGAGCCGGGCCCGCGCGCGGACGGGGGCCCGCCGGTGAGCCGTACGCACGCGAACGCGGAGGCCCGCGGATGAGCCGCGGCCGCAAGCCGGGCGGGCCCAAGAAGGACCCCGCCGCCGAGGCGTGCGCCGACGGGGTGCGCCTCGCGCTGGCGAATCCCGCGCTGGCCGCGATCGAGGCCAAGCTGTGCCGTGAGAAGGAGTGCGACCTGGCTCCCCGGCACGGCCTGGCCCGCGTCACCTCCAACGGCACCGTGCACCTGCACCCCACCCGACTCGCCGAACCCGACGAGTGGGCCTGGGCCGTCGCACACGCCCTCATCCACCTCGGCTTCGGACACGTCCCCGCGGCAGGCGGCGAACGCGTCCAGCCCGACCGCCACGACCTCGCCGCCCGCTGCACGGTCGTCAACCGCTTCCTGCTGACCGTCCCCGTGGGCCGCCCCCCGACAGCCTGCCGCTGTCATACCCCGACGGCGACGAGGAGCAGCTCGCCGCGAGCTGGCGGCGGACCGGGATCCCCGTCGCGTTCGAGCACTGCGGCACGGCGGCCGGAGAGGCGGACCAGCTGCTCGTCCCGTGGAGCAGGTGGGGCGGCCAAACTCGCCCGCGCCCACGGCATCTCCGTCGCCGCGGTGAACGCCGAGGCCGGTGAGGTGTACGTCAACCGTTCCTGTGGACTGAGCGTGAGTGAGTCCCGTTCAGCCGCGCGCCCCGAACGGTCTTGGGCGAGCTGGTCCCCGGCGTACTCGACCCCGGGGCGGCGACACGCATCTCGTGCGTGGTCCGTTCCCGGGAGGCCAGTTCCCTGTACGACCTGGCCAGATGGAGACGGCCAGAGGCGACGGGGAGGCCCCGAACCATCACTCTGGTGGAGCGGGGGCCCCGCACGCTGGCACCGTTTCCGGTGTCCCAGATCGCACAGCAACGCTAACCCGGACGGCCCGGCGCGCCGCAAGGCCGGAAGCCGACCATCACACGATCGAGCTAAAGCGAGCTTATGTACGCCCCTCGACGAGCAGTTGCCACCCCCTCAGGCAGCTCGAGGACGAGGAGTGGCGTTTCGTCCTCGCCCACGAGATGCTGCACGCCGCCCTGCGGCACGGCGACCGCTGCGGTACCCGCGACCCCTACCTGTTCAACGTCGCCTGCGACTACGTCATCAACGGCTGGCTCAGCGAGATGCAGGTCGGCACCATGCCCGAAGGGCTGCTGCACGACGCCCAGCTCGCCGGCCTGTCCGCGGAGGAGGTCTACGACCGCATCGCCCGCGACCTGCGCCGCGCCCGCCGCCTGGCCACCCTGCGCGGCAAGGGCGTCGGCGACATCCTCGGCGGACCGCTCGGTGCCCCCGGCAGCCCGGTCGACCTCGACGAGCTCTACCGCCGCGGCCTGGCCCGAGGCCTCGACCTGCACGAGCAGCAGGCCCGCGGCTACCTTCCCGGCGGTCTCGTCGAGGAGATCCGCGCGCTCAGCCATCCACCCCTGCCCTGGGACGCCCGACTGGCCCGCTGGTTCGACGAGTTCGTGCCGCGTCCCCAGCCCGTACGGTCGTACGCGCGCCCCTCCCGCCGCCAGGCGGCCAGGCCCGACATCCCGCGGGCGGGAGAGTACTTCCCGCCAGATCGCCCGCTGCACCTTCGGCGTCGTCCTCGACACCTCCGGCTCCATGGACCGGGTCCTGCTCGGCAAGGCGCTGGGCGCGATCGCCTCGTACGCCGAGGCCCGCGACGTACCGGCCGCGCGGGTCGTGTTCTGCGACGCGGCCCCGCACGACGCGGGCTACCTGCCGGTCACGGACATCGCCGGCCGGGTACGGGTGCACGGCCGCGGCGGCACCGTGCTGCAGCCCGGCATCGACCTGCTGCACCGCGCGGACGACTTCCCGCCCGCCGCACCGGTCCTGGTGATCACCGACGGATGGTGCGAGGTCCTGCGGGTACGGCGCGAGCACGCCTACCTGATCCCGCAGGGGGCACGGCTGCCCTTCAGCGCACGTGGACCGGTCTTCCGGGTGAGTTGAGCCGGAGTGTGATCGTATGGAGTCCGAGACCCGGATCCGGGACCATAGGAAAGGAATGACCGTGGCCACCACGCGCTCCGCACACACCGTCTGGGAAGGCAACCTGCTCGAGGGCAACGGAGTTGTCACCTTCGACTCCTCCGGCGCCATCGACGAGCAGCCGGTGACGTGGGCTGCCCGCACCCAGGAGGCGAACGGCAAGACCAGCCCCGAGGAGCTGATCGCGGCCGCCCACTCCAGCTGCTTCTCCATGGCGTTCTCGCACGCCCTCGCCGGGGCCGGCACCCCGCCCACCAAGCTCGTCACCTCCGCCGATGTCACCTTCCAGCCGGGAGAGGGCATCACGGGCATCCACCTCACGGTCGAGGGCACCGTGCCGGGCCTGGACGAGGACGGCTTCGTCGCCGCGGCGGAGGACGCCAAGGTGAACTGCCCCGTCAGCCAGGCCCTCAAGGCCGTACCGATCACCCTGTCCGCGAAGCTCGCCTGACCGGACCGGCACACCACGACCGTCGCGCGGGCGGCCCCACCCGGGGCGGCCCGCGCGACGGTCGGTTCGTGACCGGGGGGAGGGGTATCAGGATGACGGTGTCGAAAGGGACGTGATGGGGCCGACAACATCCGGCGGGTCGGCGGTACTCGACTCCGCCACTCGTGAACTCACCCGCGCCGTACTGCTGTTCAGCCTGGCCGGCCGGATGCGCCCGGACGGCTCCCCGCTCGGCGCCCTCGTCGACCGCTACGACTTCGGCCGCTTCGAACCGCACCTCAGGTCCAGCGAGAAGGTGCTCCCCGTACCGGTCCTGGCCCTGCGCGCCGCACCGGACGACCTGCACCTGCCGCACGGCAGCCACGGCCTCGACCTCGCCACGGCCGACATCATGGTCGTCGCCACCCCGCGCGGCGACGTCACCCTGCTCCTGGACTGCCGGTTCGCGGCCGACACCGAACCCGCCGCCCTCGCCGCCTGGCTCGCGGACACCTGCTTCGACCGCGAACGCATCCGTCTCGGCGGCAGACCGCTGCTCGACGTGCTGAACGAGCGGCTCGCCCTGCCCACCCCCCTCGCCCACGGCCAGAACGTCCACCAACTCGTCTTCCCCGGCGGACGGTTGCTGCACGACCTGCTCACCGACGGCGACGGCGACGACGGGGACTCAGCCCGCCGGCCCGCCCTGCTCAACGAGATCGTCTACCGCGGCAGGATGCCGGCGACCCACACCCCCGACCTCGACGCCACCACACCGCCCAACCTGCGCAACCACGGCGTGACCCTCTCCTCCCACGGCCGCGGCGTCTCCGTCCAGGCCGGCTGGGCCCCGCACGTGGAGAACGGCCTGACCCTCGTCGCGCTCGGCATGATCTCCGCGCTCGCCGCCCTCCAGCGCACCCGCCTCGCCGCCTTCGAGACGATGCGGGCCAACGAACAGGCGATGACGGACTCGCCGTACGAGGTCCGCTCCCTCATCTCCCGCCTGTCCGCCGGCGTCAACGAACTCCAACTGGACCTGGCCTTCGGCGTCGAGGCCTACGTCGACAGCCTGCTGATCCCCGAAATGCTGATGGAGAGCTTCCAGTCCTCGCTGCGCGACGCCCTCGGCATCCGCGACAGCCTCGACAACTCGGCCCGCATGGTCGAGCGCCTCACCTCCGTGATCAGCGCCCGCTCCGCCGCCCTGGACGCCGCACTCGCCGAACGCGACGACCGGCGCGACCGCACCGTCTCCGGCCTCGTCGCCGCGGCCACCCTCATCGCACTGCCGCCGACCCTGCTGCTGACGTTCTTCGGCGTCAACGGCACGAACGTCCACGCCGACCGCTCCATCCTCGACCTGGGCACGTACGGCACCGCGTACGCGCTGGCCTGGCTTCCCTTCGTGGTCCTCGTGGTGATCGGATACGTCCTGCTAAGAAGGGTCGGCCGACACTCCGGCACCCTCCTGTCACCGCCCGACGGCGCCCCGCCCGCACCCGTGCCCGCGCCCCGGTCCGCGTCCGGGAGCTGACTCGAACCGTGCACCCCCCGGGAGGTGACCTGACCATGCCGTGCCGCCCCGCCGTGTCGGCCCACCGAGGAGGATCCGAACGCGCCGCCGCCGCCACCTGGGCGGCGTACGAGGACGCGATCGTCTCCGGCGCGGAGTACGCCGAGTTCGACATCCGGCGTACCGCCGACGGTGTCTTCGTCGTCTACCACGACGCCCGGGTCGCGCACTGCGGACCGCTCCTGTCGCGGATCACGCACGCCGAGCTGAGCGAGCGCGCCGGGTACGCCGTACCGGTCGTCGACGAGGTCATGGCGCTGATCGCCGGGAAGCTCGTCGGGCACCTGGACCTGAAGGAAATGGGTCACGAGCGCGAACTCGTCGACCGGGCGATCGCCCTGCTCGGCATGGACGGCTTCGTCGCCACGACCCTGGAGGACGCCTCCGTCGCCGCCATCGGACGGGCGTTCCCCGCCGTGCGCACGGCCCTGTCCCTGGGCCGCGACCGCAGGGAGATCACCCGGGCCCGGCTGCCGGGGACCCGGCTGAGCGAACTGCTGCCCATGAGGCGCGTCCGCGCCTGCGGGGCGACCGGTGTCGCCGTCCACCAGCAGCTGGCGCGCGCGAACGTCCTGCGCGAGGCGGCCCGGCACGGCCTGTACACCATGGTCTGGACGGTCAACGAGGACGCGCCGATGCGAGCCTTCCTCACCGACCCGCGCGTGGACGTCCTGATCACCGACCGGCCCCGGCGCGCGGTCACGCTGAGAGGCGGGAGGCAGGACGAGCGCGCCCTGGGGTACCCGTCCCTGTGACAGGAGTCCTCCACCGACCAGATCCACCCATTGACAGATGCGCACTCAAGTTTTGTGCTGGAGTGCGGGAGGCTCCCTGGCGGAAGGGGACAGCGATGGGACGTGCGGTCGGAATCGATCTGGGGACCACGAACTCGGTGGTGGCCGTGCTGGAGGGCGGCGAACCCACGGTCGTCGTGAACGCGGAGGGGGCCAGGACCACACCGTCGGTCGTGGCCTTCGCCAAGAACGGTGAGGTGCTCGTCGGCGAGGTCGCCAAACGGCAGGCCGTGACGAACGTCGAGCGCACCGCGCGCTCCATGAAGCGTCACATGGGCGACGCGCACTGGCGCTTTCCCGAGCAGGGCGCCGTCGACGGCAACCGCTACCGGGCGCAGGAGCTGTCCGCGCGGGTGCTGCAGAAGCTGAAGCGGGACGCGGAGTCCTACCTGGGCGAGGACGTCACCGACGCGGTGATCACCGTCCCCGCGTACTTCGACGACGCCCAGCGCCAGGCCACCAAGGAGGCCGGGGAGATCGCCGGCGTGAAGGTGCTCAGGATCATCAACGAGCCCACGGCCGCCGCTCTCGCCTACGGCCTGGACCGGGGCGAGGAGCAGACCGTCCTGGTCTTCGACCTCGGCGGCGGCACCTTCGACGTGTCGCTGCTGGAGATCGGCGACGGCGTCATCGAGGTCAAGGCGACCAACGGCGACACCCACCTCGGCGGCGACGACTGGGACCAGCGGGTCGTCGAGCACCTGGTGAAGAAGTTCAAGGGGCAGTACGGCATCGACCTCGGCAACGACAAGATGGCCCTGCAGCGGCTGCGCGAGGGCTCCGAGAAGGCCAAGATCGAGCTGTCCAGCTCCTCCGAGACGACGATCAACCTGCCCTACATCACCGCCTCCGCCGAGGGCCCGCTCCACCTCGACGAGAAGCTGACCCGGGCCCAGTTCCAGGAGCTGACGGCCGACCTCCTCGACCGCTGCAAGAACCCCTTCCACCAGGCGGTCAAGGACGCCGGCATCAAGCTCTCCGCCATCGACCACGTCATCCTCGTCGGCGGCTCCACCCGCATGCCCGCCGTCACCGACCTGGTCAAGGAACTCACCGGCAAGGAACCGCACAAGGGCGTCAACCCGGACGAGGTCGTGGCCGTCGGCGCGGCCCTCCAGGCGGGCGTCATCCGCGGCGACGTCAAGGACGTCCTCCTGCTCGACGTCACCCCGCTGTCCCTGGGCATCGAGACCAAGGGCGGCATCATGACCAAGCTCATCGAACGCAACACGACCATCCCGACCCGGCGTTCGGAGATCTTCACCACCGCCACCGACAACCAGCCCTCGGTCGGCATCCAGGTCTACCAGGGCGAACGTGAGATCGCCGCCTACAACAAGAAGCTCGGCGTCTTCGACCTCACCGGACTGCCGCCCGCCCCGCGCGGCGTCCCGCAGATCGAGGTCGCCTTCGACATCGACGCGAACGGCATCATGCACGTGTCGGCCAAGGACCTCGCCACCGGCCGCGAACAGAAGATGACCGTGACCGGCGGCTCGGCCCTCCCCAAGGAGGACATCGACCGCATGATGCGGGACGCCGAGCAGTACGCCGAGGAGGACCGCAAACGCCGCGAGGCGGCCGAGACCCGCAACCAGGCCGAACAACTCGTCTACCAGACCGAGAAGTTCGTCCGCGAGAACGGCGACAAGATCCCCGCCGACACCAAGGCCGAGGTCGAGTCCGCCGTCGCCGAGCTCAAACAGCTCCTGGAACAGAACGCCGAGACGAGCGCCCTGCGCACCGGCGTCGAGAAGCTCGCCTCCGTCAGCCAGAAGATGGGCCAGGCGATGTACGCCCAGGCCGCCGGACAGCAGACCCCCACCCAAGACACGGACACCGGCCGGCACACCTCACCGCAGGACGACGAGGGCGTGGTGGACGCGGAGATCGTCGACGAGGACAGGGACCAGGGCGGGAGGGGCGAGAAGGGCGGGGCCGCGTAGTTCACACGCCTTGCGGGCGACCCCCGCGCACACCGGCACGATGCCCTCGGCCCGCACCGCCAGGTCTGGGGCGGGTCGTGCGCGGGCTCAGAAGTCCTCGCGGCGCTCCCGAAGCAGCTTCTTGGTGCGCTCGGCGGACGCGGCGCGCGCCGACATGTGGTCCAGGACCTCCAGGTGCGTCGCGACCTCCTGGCGGGAGTCGAGATAGAGCGCGCCGGTCAGGTACTCGGTGAAGACCATGTCGGGCAACTCCGGCTCGGCGAAGCGGAACAGCGAGAACGGGGCGTACGTCCCCGGATGCGGGCCCTCCGCGAACTCCGCGACCTGCAGCGTGACCCGGTCGCGCTCGGCGAACTCCAGGAGCCTGTCCAACTGGTCGCGCATGACCTCGCCGCGGATGCTCACCGGCCGCCGCAACACCGTCTCGTCCATGATCACCCACAGGTGGGGCGGGTCCGCGCGCTCCAACAGCCGCTGCCGCTCCATGCGCAGGGACACATGCCGCTCGATCGTCTCCGGCCCCGCCTGCCCGATCGTCCCCGCTTCCATCACGGCCCGCGCGTACGCCTCGGTCTGCAACAGGCCCGGAACGAAGTGCGGTTCGTAGGAGCGGATGATCCGGGCCGCGCCCTCCAGGCTCACGTACAGGCTGAACCAGTCCGGCAGCACATCGTGGAACCGCTGCCACCAGCCCGGCTGGTTCGCCTCCTCGGCCAGGTCCACGAACGCCGCCGTCTCGTCGCCGCCGACGCCGTACGTCTCCAACAGCACCTGGACATACGGTATCTTCAGCGCGACCTCGGCCATTTCCATCCGCCGTACGGTCGCCGGGGCCACCCGCAGCACCTGCGCGGCCTCCTCGCGTTTGAGGCCGGCCGCCTCCCGCAGTTCCTGCAGGCGTCTGCCGAGCACCACCTGACCCACGGTGGGCGCAGGACGCCGCTCACTCACGCCACGCCTCCCCTACGCGTCGAAGCTTGCGTGCAGTGTGCCATGTTCCGCCGCCGGCCACACCAGTCCCGGCGGGCGGGCGCAAGGCGCTTCAACGGCACCGGGATTACCTCCGGGGTAATCGACGGTGGCGTCGGCGGGCGGGATCGTGGTGGAACGGATTCCGGGCCGGCGCACTCCGGTCCGGGATCCGCCCGGCCGCGCTGCCGGTTCGGGCCGTGATCGAGGCCAACCTCGCCTGGGCGGCGCTGAGTTTCGTCGCCCTGGGTCTGTGGCTGTCGCCGACCACGGCCGGCGCCGTGTGGACCGTGCTTCAGGCACTCACCGTCGCCGGGTTCGCCCTGCTGCAGCACGCCGCCCTGAGGGCCCGTCAGGACATCAGCGAGTGAAGGAACTTGACCGTCGCCGGGTCGGCCGGGAGGAAGGTCTCGATGGCCAGCTCGGCGACGGTCACGTCCATGGGGGTGTTGAAGGTGGAGATGGACGAGATGAACGACAGCGTTCGGCCCTCGTGCTCGATCTGCATCGGCAGGGCGAAGTAGGGGACGGGCTCGGCATGTTGTCCGTCCCGCCCGTCGGCCGCCGCCTGCGGCACCGGGTACGCGGCAACCTCTTCGTACAGCGCCCGCAGCTGATCCGAGCGGTGCAGGGCGATCTGCCGCTCCATCTGCGCCAGCAGATGTCCGCGCCACTCATGGAGATTGCGGATGCGCGGCGCCAGACCCTGCGGGTGCAGGGTCAGCCGCATCGCGTTCAGCGGCGGCGCGAGCAGGGCCTCCGGGATGCCGTCGAGAAGCATCAGGATGCCCCGGTTGGCCGTGACGACGTTGTACATCGCGTCCACCACGAGGGCCGGATACGGTTCGTAGCCCTGGATCAGGCGCTCCATGCCTTCGCGCAGGGCGTCCAGCGCCGGGTCGTCCAGCGGGGTTTCCGGGTAGCGCGGTGCGTAACCGGCCGCCAGCAGCAGGGCGTTGCGCTTGCGGACGGGGACGTCCAGGTGTTCGGCCAGCCGCAGCACCATCTCCTCGCTCGGCCGGGAACGGCCCGTCTCGATGAAGCTGATGTGCCGGGCAGAGGAGTCGGCACGCAACGCCAGCTCCAGCTGACTGACCCGCCGGTGCTGCCGCCAGGCCCGCAACAGCGGGCCCACACCCCTGTCGGTGGGGGTGCCCATGGACGCGGCGGAACCGGACGCGAGAATGGTCATACGGACGACCGTAGTCGAGAAACAGCCGCAGTCGACAAGCAGCCGCAGCGGCCGACCATCGGGAACCCTCCTGACCAGGGCCGTGACCAGGGCCGAAGCGGCCCGGATGTGGCAGGCTGAGGAAGTATCTGGCATCCAGGAAGGAGCGCGACCATGCCCGTGGAACCGCTGTCGCAGAAGGAGATCGAGGACCGGCTCGCGGAGCTGCCGGGCTGGTCGCTCGACGGGGACCGCCTCGCCCGTTCCTACCGGCTCGGCACGCACTTCGCCGCCACGGCGATGGTCGTCCACATCGCCCAGGTCCAGGATGAGCTCGACCACCACTCGGATCTCACCCTCGGCTACAACAGCGTCTCCCTGACGGTGAACACGCACAGCGTGGGCGGGGCCGTGACCGAGCTGGACTTCGAGCTCGCGAGGAAAGTGGAGGCGCTCGCCCCCGGCCACGGAGCCCAGTGACACAGGTGCTGGACTACGACAAGGAGGCCGACGCCTACGACGCCACCCGCGGTGGCGAGCCCAGAGCCGCCGCGGCCGCCGCCACCGTCCTCGGCCTGGTCCCCGCCGGCGCCCGCCGCCTCCTCGACGTCGCCTGCGGCACGGGGATCGTGACCCGGCGCCTTGCGGCGGCTCGGCCCGCCCTGCGGGTGACGGGCGCGGACCTGGCGTACGGGATGGCCCGGATAGCGGCCGGTCGGCTGCCCGGGGCGATCGTCCTCGCGGACAGCCGCCGGCTGCCGTTTCCCGACGGCACGTTCGACGCCGTCACCAGTGTGTGGCTGCTGCACCTGCTCGACGGGCCCGGTGACGTCCGGTCGGTCGTCGCCGAGTGCGCCCGCGTCCTGAGACCCGGCGGCGTGTACGTCACCACCGCCGACAAGGCCGCCGCGCACGACGTGGACAGCGACATCGACGCGGTCCTCGCGCCACGCCCGCGCCGCCCCGCCCAGGACGCCGCGGAGACCATCACATCGTATGCAGTCGACTGTGGACTGGATTTTGCCGCACGGGCCGGCTTCCCCGGCCTCGGTCAGGGCCGCAGCCCGCGCAGTACGATCGCGGACCTGCGGCGCGGCTGGTTCACGCGGCTGCCGCCCGGCGATCCGCTCGCCGAACGGTTCGCCGCGCGGCTGGCGGCGCTGCCCGACCAGGACCGGCCGCGCCCCGACCCCGTGTTCACTGTGCTGGCGTTCCGGAAGGCCGACTGAAGTCCATGTACCAGTTGGTCACCCAGGTCTCCCCGCCGTCCACCGAGAAGGCCTGCTCCCAGCGGGCCGTGGTGGCGGAGATCCCCGACCACACGAACCGAACCCGCACCTCCTTGCCGTCGTGTGTGTCGTCGCCGTGGAACTCACCGCGGCCGCCCTCGAAACGGCCGGTCACCGGCGGGAACAGCTTTCCGCTGCGGCTGGAGGACCAGTTCAGCGACCACTGCCGGCTCTCCCGGTCGAAGAGCCGCAGCGTCAGCCCCTTCGACCCCAGATGCGGCATGTCGATCTCGTCGATGTTCGCGCTCCCGTCGAACAGGCTCCAGCAGCGGCTCGTCGCCCCGAACTCCTCCCAACTGCTCTCCGGGTCGAGGAAGTCGGTGCGGCGGCGATGGCGGACCTCCCACTCGCCGTGGAAAAAGTCGAAGTCGTGCGGGCTGCTCATCAGCGGTCTCCAGTGGTTCCGGCGGGCAGGGAATCGGTCAAGTAGGCGTCCAGATCCTGGATCTCCGGGGTGAGCAGGTGCCGCACCCAGGCGTCCCGTTCGTGCAGGATCGGCGGCAGCTCCCAGACACAGCCGATCCACGGCAGGTCCGGCGTGACGAAGTGCGTGGGGTCGGCGTCCGGACAGCCGAGGACGGGCTGGCCCGCCGCGGCGCCCCGGAAGTGCAGGACGTTGTCCCACACCCAGCTGTACGCGTTCAGATAGGCGCCGTCGTCACCACCGCGGTGCAGTACGACGAAGGTCGCCGGCGGCGTCCCGTCCGGCTCCGGCAGCAACTCCGGCAGGATCTCGTACGCCGCCTTCTCCACGTCGGGCGCGATGCCCGCCGGGTCAGTGGTGACGTGGTAGCGCTTGATCTGCCGCCCGGCCATCTCGATCGGCGGCGGCACGGTCAGCAGTTTCTCCGTGAAGGCCATGACGCGACGCTAGAGCCGATTCACTGACATCCTGTGTCAGTGAAGTCGAGCCGACTGGTGTCCCTCCTGCTGCTGCTCCAGACCCGCGGCCGAGTGACCGCCGCCCAGCTCGCCGAGGAACTGGAGGTCTCCGTCCGCACGGTCTACCGGGACGTCGAGGCGCTGAGCGCCGCCGGCATCCCGCTGTACGGCGACGCGGGCCACGCCGGCGGCTACCGTCTCCTCGACGGCTACCGCACCCGCCTCACCGGTCTCACCGCGGGGGAGGCGCAGGCCCTGTTCCTCTCCGGGGTACCCGGCCCTGCCGCCGACCTCGGGCTCGGCTCCGTCCTGGCCGCCGCCCAGCTCAAGGTCCGCGCGGCCCTGCCGCCGGAACTGCGCGCCCACGCGGACCTGATCAGCGGCCGCTTCCACCTCGACGCGCCCGGCTGGTACGCGGACGCGGACGAGACGCCGTACCTGGCCACAGTCGCCGACGCGGTATGGCACAACCGTATCCTGCATATCGTATACCGTCGTTGGCGTACACCCACCGACGTGGAGCGCCGCCTCGAACCGTACGGCCTGGTTCTCAAAGCAGGCCGCTGGTACGTCGTCGCCGGCCCCGGACCCCGCACCTTCCGCGTCGACCAGATCCTCCGACTCACGGCCGCCGACGAGACGTTCACCCGCCCCGACGACTTCGATCTCAGCGCGTACTGGACGGCGTACCAGCGCGACTTCCATGCCCGGCTCCAGCAGGGCGAGGCGGTGGTGCGCCTGGCGCCGGGCGTGAGGCTCGCCAGGCAGCCGGTGGCCGGCGGACGTACGGACGACGACGGCTGGACCGTGGCCACGGTACCCATCGAGTCCCTCGATCACGCCCATGCCGAGTTCCTGCGCCTGGGCACCGGCATCGAGGTTCTCGAACCGCCCGAGCTGCGCGCGAAAATGGCCCGGACAGTCGCCGAATTGGCCGAAAGGTACGGCAACTTCGAGGGGTATGGCGGCGACTGAGGAGGAACGGAATCCATCCGTCCTCCCTGGAGGTTCACCCCGTGCAGAACCCGCACCCGCACCCGACACCGCATCCCCGTAGGCACCGCAGACCCCGCGTACTCGTCTCGGCGGCAGTCGCCGCCTCGGCTCTCGTCGGCGCCGGACTGACCGCCACGATCGGTACCGACTCCGCCGAGGCCGCCACCGCCCGCCAGGTCGAGAAGCTCGACCGAGGTGTCGTCAGCGTGCACACCGACAGCGGCAACCTGGTCAGCTGGCGCTGGCTCGGCACCGACCCCGGCGACGTCTCCTTCAACGTCTACCGGGCCGGGGTGTTGGTCAACTCGACGCCGATCACCGGCTCCACGAACTACTTCCACTCCGGCGCGCCCGCCCAGGCGGACTACACGGTCCGCGCGATCGTCGGCGGCGTGGAGCAGACCGACTCCGTGCACGCCGTCCAACTCCGCACCGGCTACAAGGACGTGTCCATCACCCCGCCCGCCGGCGGCACCACCCCCGACGGCGTCGCCTACACCTACGAGGCCAACGACGCCTCCGTAGCCGACCTCGACGGTGACGGAGCCCTCGACTTCGTCCTCAAGTGGCAGCCCACCAACGCCAAGGACAACTCCCAGTCCGGCTACACCGGCAACACGATCGTCGACGGCGTCAAGCTCGACGGCACCCGCCTGTGGCGCATCGACCTGGGCCGCAACATCCGCTCCGGCGCCCACTACACCCAGTTCCAGGCGTACGACTACGACGGCGACGGCAAGGCCGAGGTCGCCATGAAGACCGCCGACGGCACGAAGGACGGCACCGGCGCGGTCATCGGCAGCTCCTCGGCCGACTACCGCAACTCCAGCGGCTACGTGCTGTCCGGCCCCGAGTTCCTGACCATGTTCAACGGTCAGACCGGCAAGGCGATGCAGAGCGTCGACTACGTCCCGGCCCGCGGCACCGTCTCGTCGTGGGGCGACTCGTACGGCAACCGCGTCGACCGCTTCCTCGCGGGGACGGCGTACCTGGACGGCGCCCGCCCTTCCCTGATCATGGCGCGCGGCTACTACACCCGCACGGTCATCGCCGCCTGGGACTGGCGAGGGGGCGCCTTCACCCGCCGCTGGACCTTCGACTCCAGCTCCTCCACCAACAGCGGCAAGGGATTCGACGGTCAGGGCTCTCACAGCCTCTCCGTCGGGGACGTCGACAACGACGGCAAGGACGAGATCGTCTACGGCGCGATGGCCGTCGACGACAACGGCAACGGCCTGTGGACCACGAAGACCGGCCACGGCGACGCCCAGCACCTCGGTGATCTCGACCCCGCGCACGCGGGCCTGGAGTACTTCAAGGTGTCGGAGTCGACGAGTCAGCCCGCCGAGCTGTACATCAACCCGGCGAACGGCACGGTCAACTGGAAGCTGGCCGCCTGCTGCGACAACGGACGCGGCGTCGCGGGCGACATCTGGGCCGGCAACGACGGCGCCGAGGTGTGGTCCGCCTCCGACACGTCCATCCGTGACGAGTCCGGCGCCACGAAGGGCCGCGAACCGTCCTCCGTCAACTTCCTGTCCTGGTGGGACGGCGACACCGTCCGCGAACTCCTCGACGGCACGCACATCGACAAGTACGGCACGTCCTCCGACACCCGCCTGCTGACCGGCTCGGGCGTCCACTCCAACAACAGCACCAAGGCGACGCCGTCCCTCTCCGGCGACATCCTCGGCGACTGGCGCGAAGAGGTCGTCTGGCCGACGTCGGACAACACGGCGCTGCGGATCTACTCGACCCCGACCGAGACCAGCACCAAGATCACGACCCTGCTGCACGACACGATGTACCGCACGGCATTGGCGTGGCAGAACACTGCATACAATCAGCCGCCGCATCCGAGCTTCTTCATCGGCAACGGGATGGCCACGGCCCCGCGGCCGCCGGTGTACATCCCGTGACATGTGAAAACGCGCATCTGTTCTGACGTGAAAGAGCGGCCGTCCGGGCTGTAAGCGCCGTGGTCGTGAGTGTCGGCGGGATCGGCCCGCCGGCACTCACACGGCGGCCGGCGTGACAGCCGCAGGCCTTCGGCCCCGTCCGGCGAGACCCCGAAACCGCCCGCGCGACGGCCTCGCCCCGCAGCGCGTCGGCTCGCCGTCACCACCGCCGTGGCGTGCGCGGTGTGGGCCTGCGCCGTCGGCACGGGGATCGCGACGACGTACGACGGCCCGGGCATGATGCAGGCGAGGACTGGACCGGCCGCGCCACACCGGAGTCCGTCCACCGCACCGTCACGACCGACCTGGACGGCGGTGGCACCATCCTGCTCCACGACTCCGACTGCACTTGCGCCCCGGGCGCCTGGCGCTCGGCCCTGGGCGCCCTCCCCCGCATCCTCGAGACCTGCGAGCAACGGAGCTTCGAGGTCGGCCGGTTGCGGGACCAAGGGTGGCCCCGCCCAGCCTCAGTGGCGCTCAAGTGGCCCCGTGCCGCATCCGTATGCAGGAGGAGCGGCGTCTGACTACTCGTCAGACGCCTCGGGCTCCGGCAACTCCGCCCACAGCCGCGCCCCCAACAGCTCCGCCTCCTCCTGCGACGTGCCCGCCTGCACCAGCACGATGCCGCGAGACCCGTCCGGGAAGGCGACCTCCCGCATTGCCGTCCCCAATGGGCCCGGCGTCGAACTCTCCGCCATGAGGCCTCCTTCATCGACGAAACGGCCAGGCTAACAGCGTCCCCGTCAGAAGAGGACGACGAGAGAACGACGGTGGGTGCGTGCCGTTCCGGACACGCACCCATCGGTCGAGCACCGACCGGTTCAGGCGACGGCGCAGGTCTGATCACCCAGCTTGAACGAGGCCGGCTTCGTGTTCGCCCCCGACCAGCTGCCCGTGAAGCCGAAGCTCACGGACGAGCCGGCGGCAACGTTGGCGTTCCAGTTCAGGTTCTTGGCCGTCACCGAAGGACCCGACTGGGCGTGGTCGGCGTTCCACACCTGGCTGATCTTCTGGCCGTCCGTGAAGGTCCAGCCGAGGGACCAGCCGCTCCAGGCCGCCGAGCCCGTGTTGGCCAGCTGGACGTCCGCCTGGAAGCCGCTCGACCACTGGTTGGTGACCTTGTACGTCACCGTGCAGGCGCCGGTCGGGGTCGGGCCGGGCCCCGGTCCCGGATCCGTTCCGCCGCCGGTGTCGGAGCTGTCGCCGTAGATGACGCCGCGGCCGTTGGTCGCCACGTACACGCGGCCGTACACCCGCGGGTCACCGGTGATCGCCCCGCCCGTCCAACCCCACTGGTGGGCATCGTCGTTGATACGGGTCCAGGTCGCGCCCTTGTCGGTGGAGCGGAAGATGCCACGGACGCCGGCGATCTTCGCGCTGGTGTAGAGCGTCTGGTACGAGGCTCCCGTCGCCGCCTTGCCGAAGCCGATCGTGTCGGCCTGTTCGACGCCCGAGAGCTTGGTGAAGGTCGCGCCGCCGTCCGTGGAGTGCCACAGCCCGTACGCGCCGTCACTCGCACCGCCGGCCAGCCACACGTCGCCCTTCGTGCCCGGCAGCGCCTTGAAGCGCACGCTGTCACCGCTCGGCAGGCCGGCCGCCGAGGACGCGGTGAAGGTCGCGCCGCCGTCCGAACTTACGTAGAACCTGCCCGACTTGAAGCCGTAGAATGTCTTCGGATCGACGCGGTCCGACTCGACGATCGCACCGGCCGGGATACCGCTGGACGCGGCCCAGGACGAGCCGAAACCCGTCGCGTAGTGCACCCCGGTGCCCGCCGGGCTCCACACGAACCCGCTGCCGTCGGCCGCCGCCGCGACCGTGCCGCCGCCGCTCACTCCCGAGGGGTCCGTCCCCGCGAACCAGTTGGCGCCGTTGTCCGTCGAGAACGCGACGTGCGGACCCGAGTCGAGGTTGCCGACCCGTACCACCGTGTTCGGGCTGGTCTCGGCGAAGTCCAGACTCGTGGTGGTGGTGAAGTTGGGCGAGGTGAACATCATCGACGGGACCTTGGTCAGATCCGTGTGCCGGAAGCCGCCGATGTCGCCGAGGGCGCTGAGCAGCGGGGCGCCCGAGGGCGGCGACGCCAGGTCGTTGACGGCCGTCTCCTCCAGGCCCTGCACCATCGGCCTGATGGTGAACTGGCTTCCGTTGTCCCAGTTGGTCAGGTTCTCCGTGCCGTAGACCGTCGCGCCCGTCCCGTACATCATCCGGTCGGAGTTGAACGGGTCGATCTCCAGCGACTCGGTCATCCAGCCGAGCTTCGGGGCCTGCTCGGGCGGTGAGGGGTTCGCGCCCCAGGTCAGCCACGGCGAGGACGACACGTCCATGGTGTAGCGGTTCGAGCGGGTGGGATACGACGAGTAGTCCCACGCCGTCGTCCAGGTCCCGCCGCTGTCCGTGGAGCGGAAGATCTGGGTGTCCGGCCACCAGGAACTGTATGCGGTGGCCATGACGGTGCCGGGCTTCTGCCGGTCCACCGTCAGCCCGCTGAAACCGTAGTAGGTGTCGGCCTCGGCGACCGGACTGATGTTCGTCCAGGTCCCGGTCGCGGTGGCGTACCGCCACAGCTGGCCCTTGCCGCCGTCGTAGGGGCCGCCCTTGTCGCTGTATGCGATGTACAGGTAGCCGTTGACGGTATCCAGTACACCCTTGTGTGCCAGGTATCCCGTCGGCTGACCGGCCAGCCGAGACCAGGTCGCGCCCGCGTCCGTCGACCGGTACACCGCGTTGTCCTTGTCCGCGACGCCGACGTAGATCGTCTTGGTCGCCGCACCCGACGTACTGGTCGACTCGTCGAAGGTGACCCAGGCGATCCCCTGATTGTCGCTCGCATACCCGCTGGTGTCACTCGGATCCTGCGCGTAGTTGCCTACGTTGGGGAAGTTCGCCACCTGCGACCAGGTGACACCGGAGTCCGTCGACCGCCACAGGCCCTTGCCGCTCGGCGCGCCCAGATACAGCACGCTGTTCTTGTTCGGGTCGATCGCCAGGCGCTCGCCCATGCCCCGGCCGGGCATGTTGCCGCCCAGCTTGAAGGGCAGGTCGGTCTTCTGCCAGCTGGCGCCCCGGTCGGAGGACCTGAGGACGGCCCCGTTGCCCGGATCCCAGCTGTTCGTGTACGTGCCGACGGCCGCGTACACCTTGTCCGGGTCCACGGAGTCCGAGGCCAGACCGGCCACGCCCGTGTGCCCCCAGTCGTCCCAGCCGACCGAGTCCAGCAGGGGTGTCCAGGTCTTCGTCGACTCCTGCCAGCGGTAGGCACCGCCGATGTCGGTACGGGCGTACGCCAGGTTCTTCTCGGTGCGGTTGAAGACGATGCCGGGGACGAAGCCGCCGCCGTCGATGCGCGCGTTCTTCCAGGTGTACGTGTCGGCGGCGATCGCCGGCCTCGTGGCCTTGGCGGCGAGTGCGGGCGGGGTGCCCGCGAGCAGGCCGGCCGCCAGTGCCAGCACGGCGGTGAGGATGCGGGTTCTTCGCACGGTGGGGGACCTTCCTTTCAGGAGGGCCTTTCGGGGGGCCTTTCAGGAGGGGAGCGTGCGAGGACCGGGCGGCCCCCAGTGCGGGTGGGGGCCGCCCGGCCGGTCGGCCTCGTCGTCCGGTGACGAGACCACGCACGCGGAGCTCTCAAGCGGTTCCGAAGAAGACGCGGTGAGTGGTGCGCCCGTCAAGGGGCGCGGGGAACTGCGCGACCAGCCACAACGGACCCGCAGCCGAACACCGCCCAACCCGTGGAGCGCTTGGCGGGACTATTCGAGGAGCTCCGCGTACGAGGCCATGGCCAGGGCGATGTCCGCCTGGGCCCAGAACCGGTGGTACGTGAAGGAGGGCGCGGCGCCGCCCGCCAGGTATGCCTCGATCTTCGACCAGGCCGGGTCGTCCTCGTAGAACGAGCGGATGGAGTCGAAGGTCGACGACGCGTTGATGGCGTCGCCGTTCGGCATGGTGCCGGTCCAGCCGCTCGGGACGTACACGCCGTCGTCGAAGCGGTTGTAGTCGGCGCGGGTCTCCGGGACGGCGATGCCGAGGCTGTCCTGGTAGTTGTCCCACATGCCGTCGAGCAGCGCCTTGGCCGTGGTGGCGGCCTGGGTGTCACCGGAGCGGTCCGCGTAGTACGTCAGGGTCTTGGCGTACGCGGCGGCCACACCGACGTCGTTGGTGTAGTCGGCGACGGTGACGTGCAGGCCGCTGTTGGCGCCCGGGCTGGTGGCGTTCCAGGTGTCGGGCTGGCCCGACCACTGGAGCGTCGACGGGATCAGGTAGGTGCCGTCCGGGTTGACCGTGGTCTTGGACAGCGCCCAGTCGACCCACTTGTCGAGGACCGCCTTGGCGTCCGCGTCACCCGTCTGCTGGTAGTACTCGGCCACCCGCTCCATCGACCATGCCTGGAAGCCGAACCACTGGTTGGACGGGGGGTCGTGGTAGACGGGCTGCTGGTCGTAGTACATGCCGTAGAACGTCGACTTCCCGGCCGGCGGCGTCGCGTAGCGGCCCGCCCAGCTGTTGGTCGCACCGCCCGCGATGGCACCCTCGTCCGACTGCAGCCAGCGGTAGAACTCCAGCTGCCGGTCGAGCGACTTGGCCCAGTCCGCTTGCCCCGTCGCCGACTTGGGCTTCAGGTCGGCGTAACTGCTCAGCGCGTACGCGGCCAACGGGTTCTGGTAGCCGCCGTGCGCGTGGCTGGAGCCGATGCGCCAGGCCCAGCCGGCCGAGGTGTCGGTGGCGCCGCCCCATGCGTAGTACCAGGACATGAGGTACATCGAGGCGTCCTTGCCGGTCCCGGCGGGGCAGGCGGTGGGACCGACACAGTTGCCGACCTTCTTGAAGTACTTGTCGTACATCGCATACCGCAGGTAGTCGCCCATCTTCGCGGCCTTGCCGACGGTCGCGGAAACGTCACCGCCCTTGCCCTGCTCCTTTGCCCAGACGTCCGCCCAGTACGCGGCCTGCACCGCGCGCGCGTCGGCGTCCGGGGCGTTGGTGAACTTCCACTGCTTGGCGTACGACGCGTCACCCGTGAACAGGTCCAGGTAGCCGTTGGTGCCGCCGTACTTGAAGGCGTCGCAGGTCGGCTGCGGGACCGTTTCCCACACCGACTCCTGCGCGCCGCGCTGGAAGGTGTTGATGTAGGAGGGCCCGGTGTCCGTCGGACCCGCCTCGCACTTGCCCGGCGAGTTGCCGTAGCCGTAGACGTTGTCGACGTCCTGCAACCAGTGCATACCGTAGACATCGTCTGTACCGTATGCAGTCTTCAGTTCACCGGCGATCGGATCCGAACCGACCGAGACCGACGCGTCCAGTTTCGCCGGATACTCATTGGGCGTGTCCAGCTCGGGCGCGTACGTCGCCGGCTTCGAGGCGTTGTAGAAGGAGTTCGTCGGCTGGTCGGCGTGGGTCGGGATCATGAACTTCTCCATGATGTCCCAGGCGCCGTTGAACTTCGTCCAGTCGCCCGTGACCTTGCCGTACATCGCCTGCAGCCACAGGAGGTAGCTGTACGCCTCCGACGTGGTCTCGTGCCCGTGGTCCGGAGCCTCGACGATCAGCGTCTCGACCGAGTGGTAGGGGATGCCCTCGGGGGAGAAGTAGCCGCTGGCCGGGTTGGTGATCTTGCCGTACAGCTCCAGGAACCGGGCGTCGTACTGCTTCGACGCCGCGATCTGCGTCACCGTCACCGTGGACTTCGCGTGACCGGTGGCCGTCGACTCGAAGGCGGCCGCGCCGGTGCCGGAGGCGTCGGCCGTGATGGTCACCTTCTGAGCGGTGTTCCAGTTCGACGGAGTGAAGGTGAGCGAGGCTCCGCCGGTCACCGACAGGCCCGTGTTGCCGCCGGTGCGGGCGGTCGTGACGGTCACGTTGGCGGACGGCTGGGTCGACAGCTTCACGTCGAACGTGCCCGTCTTGCCCTGCTGGACGGCCAGTTGGTTGGTCGAGGACACCACCGCGGGACCCGACGCGACCGTGATGCCGACCGGCGTGGACTCCGCGGACGCGCCCAGGCTGTCGTACCCCTTCGCGAGGAGCGAATGACTGCCCACGGTCAAACTCGAGGCCGAGAGCGAGTACGGCGCCGTCGTGTCCGTGCCGAGCAGGGTGGTGTCGTCGTAGAACTCCACCTTGCTGATCGTCGCGCCGTCCGCGGCCGCGGCGGTCGCCGCGAGCGGAACCGCGTCACCCTGCGTGTAGACCGCGCCCGCGGCCGGGCTGGTCAGCACGGTGATCGGCGGCTGGTGGGCACCCGTGCAACTGGTCCCGTTCACCGTGAAGCCGGTCGGATTCGCGTTCGTGCCGCTGTAGGTGAACTGCGCGCCGGTGGAGACAGCGGCACCGACGGCGATCGTGCCGTTGTACGACGCGTTCTTCACCGTGATCGCCTGTCCGGACTGGGACCAGGTGCCGTTCCAACCGGTGCCGCTGAGCTTCTGGTTGCCGGTGTAGTTGTACGCCACGGTCCAGCCGGCGATGGGGTCCGTGCCGCGGTTGGTGATCGTCAGGTCCGCGGTGAAACCGGAGCCCCAGTCGTTCGTCTTGTAGTCGACGCTGCATTGAAGTGCCGCAGCCTGCGCGGGAGTTGAACCCGTACTCACCATGGTGAACGGAAGTGCCAAGGCCGCCACGACGGCGGTCCACAAACGCCGAGCAGTCCGGCCTCTTGCTCTGGGGGGCATGGTGCTGGTTCCTCCTTGCGGCTCGGAGATGTCAAGGCTTGAACCAGTGGGAGCGCTCCCATAGTGAGGACGGGGGTGGAAGGGGTCAAGGTGCTTGAAGAGTCGAAAAGATTCGACAAGAGACGTTGAGGAAAAGTCAGTGACTCCTCTGTTCTTTACCGTCACTTGGCGCTAGCTTCGTTGACACCAGTGGGAGCGATTCCATCAGTCGACGCGTCTGTCACGACGCGCCCGAACTGCAAGGAGTCGCTCATGCGACACCCCCCGCGTTCAGTACTTTTAGCCGTCGCCGGCGCGGTCGCACTTGTCGGGTCCATGACCGCTACGGCGGTCACGGCGTCCGGCGCCGCACCCGCCTGCACGGTGGAGTACTCCATCACCAGCCAGTGGGACACCGGCTTCCAGGGCGCCGTGCACATCACCAACAACACGGCAGCCGTGAGCAGTTGGAAACTGAGCTTCGACCTCGCGAACGGCCAGAAGCTCAACCAGGGCTGGAACGCCAAGTGGTCCCAGTCCGGCACCACCGTCACCGCCGCCAACGAGAGCTACAACGGCTCGCTCGGCACCGGCGCGAGCGTCAGCGCCGGGTTCCTCGCCTCCTCGACGGGGAGCAACGCCGTACCGACGTCGTTCCAGTTGAACGGCACCACCTGCAACGTCGACACCGAACCGACGCCCACCCCGGATCCGACCGATCCCTCGGATCCCGGTGACGGCACGGCGCCCGTCCTGCGCGTCTTGGACAACAAGCTCGTGGACGCCGAGGGCGACACCCGCCGCATGCTCGGCGTGAACCGGTCCGGCGGCGAGTTCATGTGCGTCCAGGGCCGTGGCATCTTCGACGGCCCGGTCGACGACGCGTCCGTCAAGGCGATCGCCGACTGGAACGCCAACACCGTCCGCATCCCGCTCAACGAGGAGTGCTGGCTGGGCCTTTCCAACATCCAACCCGAGTACGCCGGCGCCAACTACATCAACGCCGTCAAGGACCTGGTGGCAAAGGTGAAGGCCAACGGTATGACGCCGATGCTCGAACTGCACTGGACCTACGGCCTGTACACCGGCAACTCCTCCGGTTGCTCGGACGTGCACGCCAGCTGCCAGAAGCCGATGCCCGACATGCAGTACACCCCGTCCTTCTGGACCTCGGTGGCCAACACCTTCAAGGACGACCCGACCGTCGTCTTCGACCTCTTCAACGAGCCCTACCCGGACCGCGCCACCTCCACGACCACCCAGGCGTGGCAGTGCTGGCGGGACGGCGGCACCTGCCCGGGTATCGGTTATGAGGTCGCCGGGATGCAGGATCTCGTAGACAGCATCCGCAATACCGGCGCCAAGAACCTGATCCTGGCCGGCGGGCTCGCGTACTCGAACGACCTGAGCCAGTGGCTCACCTACAAGCCCACCGACCCTGCGGGCAATCTCGCCGCCGCCTGGCACGTGTACAACTTCAACAGCTGTTCCACCGAGAGCTGCTGGAACTCCACGCTCGCCCCGGTCGCTGCCCAAGTGCCGCTCGTGGCCGGGGAGATCGGCGAGAACACCTGCTCGCACGGATTCATCGACCAGGTCATGAAGTGGTTCGACGACCACGGCCTGTCGTATCTGGGCTGGACCTGGAACACGTGGAACTGCAACACCGGTCCCGCCCTGATCACCAGTTACGACGGTACGCCCACGACGTACGGCATCGGGCTTCGCGACCATCTGCGCGCCCTGAACGGCTGACTCCCGCAACCGAGTCAACCCGCACCGAGTCACCCGCAATCGAGTCACCCGCAACCGAGAAGGAACCCGCACTCATGAGTCGTACCAGAACCGCGATACTCGCTGCCCTGGCGCTGGTCGCCGGGGCCTCCGGGACGGCCTTCGCCGTCGTTCCAGGAGACGTCGGCGCCGCAGCCGTCCCGTGCACCGTCGACTACAAGGTGCAGAACCAGTGGGACACCGGCTTCACCGCGGCCGTCACCGTCACCAACAACGGTGCCGCCAAGTCGAGTTGGGCGGTGAAGTGGTCGTACGCCGGAAACCAGAAGGTCACCAGCGGCTGGAACGCGAAGATCAGCCAGAGCGGCACCGCCGTCACCGCAGCCAACGAGTCCTACAACGGCTCGCTCGCCACCGGCGGTTCGACCAGCTTCGGCTTCCAGGGCACCTACAGCGGCAGCAACGCGATCCCGGCCACCTTCACCCTCGACGGTGTGACCTGCAACGTCGACGACGGCAGCGGCGGCCCCACCGATCCGCCGGACCCGACCGGCCCGAAGGTCGACAACCCGTACTCGGGCGCCAAGGTGTACGTGAACCCGGAGTGGGCCGCGAAGGCCGCCGCCGAGCCGGGCGGCAGCCGTATCTCCAACCAGCCGACCGGCGTGTGGCTGGACCGGATCGCCGCCATCAACGGCGTGAACGGCGGCATGGGCCTGCGCGACCACCTGGACACGGCCCTGACGCAGAAGGGCTCCGGCGAACTCGTCGTCCAGCTGGTCATCTACAACCTGCCCGGACGCGACTGCGCGGCCCTCGCCTCCAACGGCGAACTCGGCCCGACGGAGATCGACAAGTACAAGACGCAGTACATCGACCCGATCGCCGCGATCCTCGCCGACCCCAAGTACGCCGCGCTGCGGATCGTCACCACCATCGAGATCGACTCGCTGCCCAACCTCGTCACCAACACCGGCAGCCGTCCGACGGCCACCCCGCAGTGCGACGTGATGAAGGCCAACGGCAACTACCAGAAGGGCGTCGGCTACGCCCTGAACAAGCTCGGTGACGTGGCCAACGTCTACAACTACATCGACGCCGGGCACCACGGCTGGATCGGCTGGGACGACAACTTCGCCGCCAGCGCCACCGTGATGAAGGAGGCGGCGACCAGCGAGGGCGCCACCGTCAACGACGTCCACGGCTTCATCACCAACACGGCCAACTACAGCGCCCTGAAGGAGAACAACTTCACCATCAACGACTCCGTGGCCGGCAAGTCGGTCCGCGAGTCCAAGTGGGTCGACTGGAACCGCTACGTCGACGAGCTGTCCTTCGCCCAGGCCTTCCGCAACCAGTTGGTCACGACCGGCTTCAACTCCGGCATCGGCATGCTGATCGACACCTCCCGCAACGGCTGGGGCGGCACCGCCCGGCCCGCCGGACCGGGTGCCACGACCAGCGTGGACGACTACGTCAACGGCGGCCGCTACGACCGCCGCATCCACATCGGCAACTGGTGCAACCAGTCCGGCGCCGGCCTCGGCGAGCGCCCGCAGGCCAACCCGGCCACCGGGATCGACGCGTACGTGTGGATGAAGCCCCCGGGCGAGTCCGACGGTTCGAGCCAGGCCATCGACAACGACGAGGGCAAGGGCTTCGACCGGATGTGCGACCCCACCTACACGGGCAACCCGCGCAACGGCAACAACCTGTCCGGCGCCCTGCCGAACTCCCCGCTGTCGGGGCACTGGTTCTCCGCACAGTTCCAGGAGCTCATGAAGAACGCCTACCCGGCGCTCTGATTCCCTGAGTGATCCGCCGGGGTCAGCCTTCGCGGGCCAGACCCCGGCGGATCGCGAACTCCACCGCCGAGTAGTTCCCGTCCGCTCGCTCCAACTCGTAGGGCACCGCCGGATACAACGGCGGCTGCGCCATGAAACGGGGCCGCGTGCCGTGGTGCGGCTGGGCGGCGTGCACCAGGAAGGGATGACAGAGGTAGACGTCCCCGGGGCGGCCGGTGGCGTAAGCGAGCGGACGGTGCGCGCAGGCCTGAGCCACCTTCGGGCCCAGCTCCATGAACGAGGCGCCCTCCTCGCCGTACGGTTCCAGCACCGGCGGCACGTCGAGATGCGAGCCGATCCGGATCCGGGTCGGGGCATCGGCCTTTGTGACCTCGGTGAACAGGAACAGCATCAGCAGCGCGCGGTCCCTGGAACGCAGGTTCGTGTGATACATCGAGGCGCCCTCGGGGAGGTAGCTGCCCTCGACGTGCCAGCCCGCGTCGTCGGGCTCCTCCTCGTGCGGGAACCTCAGCGGGAAGCTGCCCAGGGAATACCGAGGCGCCCAGCGGCCCTCGCCGACCAGGAGGTCGAACGCCTCATGCAGGACGGGGGAGTTGGCGGCAGCCGCGAACGGCCCCTGCGCCATACCCGCCACCCAGTGCACCGGGTCCTTCCAGGTGGCCGGGTCCCCGGCGTCGTACCCCGTCTCCCGCCACAGCAGCCGGGCACAGTCCTCGGCGACGCGCGGCGGAAAGGCGGCCTCGATCCTCACGAACCCGTCCGTGAGGAAACGCTCCACCAGCTCGTCGTCCATACGAGCATCATGGGCGCCCGCGCCCAATTGCGCCCCTCATTTTCGCGGCCGCCCGCCTTGCCGCGCCGACGCGGGTTTTGCTGTCGCGGCAACAGCGGTGGCCTCGCGGCGGTGCGTCGGCGCACGCTGGTGGCATCCGGACGAGAGGCTGACTCCCATGGCGCACGAACACGATCACGATGCCGACCAAGGTCCCGGGCACGGGCACAGCCATGGGCACGGGCACGGGCACGGGCACGGGCACGGCGACACGGACATCGACTGGAACGAGATGGCCCCACTGCTGGAGAACCAGGCGGAGCTGTTCACACCCCTGTACGAGCGCGCCCTGGCGTGGCTCGGTCACAAGCAGACCGAGCCGGGGCTGATCGTCGACGCGGGGAGCGGACCCGGTGTCGTCTCCTGTCTGCTCGCCGACGCCTTCCCCGGCGCCCGCGTCGTCGCCGTCGACGGCACCGAGCCGCTGCTGGAACGCGCCCGCGCCCGGGCCGGCCGGCTCGGCGTCGCCGACCGCTTCGACACCCTCGCCGGTGAACTACCGGGCGTCCTCGACGACTTGGACTATCCCGCCGACCTGCTGTGGGCCAGCCGGAGCCTGCACCACCTCGGCGACCAGCGCGCCGCCCTCGCCGCCTTCGCGGCCCGGCTCGCGCCCGGCGGCACGCTCGCGCTCCTGGAGGGCGGCCTGTCCGCCCGGTTCCTGCCCCGCGACATCGGCATCGGGCGGCCCGGACTGCAGGCACGCCTCGACGCTGTGGAGGAGGAGTGGTTCGCGAAGATGCGCGCCGACCTGCCCGGCGCCGTCGCCGAGACCGAGGACTGGCCGGCGCTGATGACCGCCGTAGGCCTGAGGCCGACGGGCACGCGCAGCTTCCTCCTCGACCTGCCTGCACCGACCACGGACCGGGCCCGCGCCTACGTCGCCGCGTCCCTGGCCCGTCGCCGCGACGTCATCGGCGAGCACCTCGACGCCACCGACCGCACGACCCTCGACCGTCTCGTCGATCCCGAGGACCGGGCGAGCGTGCACCGTCGGCCGGATGTGTTCCTGCTGGCGGCGCATACGGTGTACACGGCTGTGCGTACGGGCTGAAGTCGACTCCGGTTCACCGGGAACGGCGGCCAGGTGCACATCGCCACCCCTGGTCTCGCCGGACGTGCCCGCACTGCCGAGGCCGACTGGCACCCCTCCTCCGGTGCCCCTTGACTTCGAGAGCGCTCCAACTGATGGACTCTCCGGCATCCACCCATACGCGAGTTCCAGCGAAGTCCCAGGGGGAACCATGAACGACTCTCCGGTCGCGCTCATCACCGGCGGCGGCAGCGGCATCGGCGCCGCGGTCGCCCGGCGGCTGCTCGACGACGGCCACCGCGTGGCCGTCACCGGCCGCGGCGAGGAACGGCTGCGCGGCTTCGCCGAGGAACTGGGCCGCCCCGACGGTCTGTTGACGCTCGTCGGCAATGCGGCCGAGTACGGCAGTGTGCAGTCGGCCGTCGACCGTACGATCAAGGAATACGGTCGACTGGATACCGTCGTCGCCAACGCCGGCTTCGCCACCCACGACTCCGTCGCGGAGGGCGACCTCGCCGGATGGACCGAGATGGTGCTGACCAACGTCCTCGGCCCCGCGCTGCTCATCCGCGCCTCGATCGACGCCCTCAAGGAGACCCGCGGCCGGATCGTGCTGGTCGGCAGTGTCGCCGGGTTCGTGCCGACACCCGGCAACGTCTACGGGGCGACGAAGTGGGCGGTGACCGGTCTCGCCGAGAACACCCGCCGGCAGGTGACGGAGTTCGGTGTCGGCGTGACCCTGATCGCGCCCGGCCGGGTGGAGACACCGTTCTGGGACAGCTACGGAAGCCTGCCGCCCGGGCATCTGCTCACCGCCGACCAGATCGCCGACTCCATCGTGTGGGCCATGGGTCAACCCCCCGGCGTCGATATCAACACCGTCGTCGTACGCCCGATCGGACAGCCCAACTGACGGGTCCGCGCCGTCAGTTGTCGCGGAGGAACCGCTTCGCCAGCCGCTCGCCCTCGGCCACCGCCGCTGTGTGGCTCTCGATGGGGAACGCCCGGGAGTTCCTGAACAGGATGTACGTCACCCCGGAGGCCGCGCCGCCCGTCGCGGGATCCGGGTCGATGCCGAGGGCCCGTGCGGTGGCGTACGACGCCTCGCCGATGATCTTCGTGGGGCCGGTGTCGCCGACGACGGCGTACCGGACCTTCCCGCCGTGGATCACCGCGACCACACCGCCGCCCCTGACGCCCGCGCGGGCGTGGTTCCAGATGCCGCTGGCGCCGGGGACGACGACGTACGGCAGTGCGTCGGAGCGCAGCGGCCTGCCGTCGGACTGGTGGAACGCCGTGTCGTGAAGGAACCAGGGGTCGGTCCGCTCGTTGCAGTTCGCGGTGCGCCGGCCGTCGCAGTCGATGTCCATGTCGGCCTTCCAGAACACGGCGCCCTTCGTGCCGCACACCGGGATCGTGGCCCGGGTGTTCATGTCGGTGCGGTACCGGCCGTGGGAGATCCGCGTGCAGGACGCCGTCTTCGCGAGCAGGTCGGCCGCGCCCACCGAGCCCTCACTGGCCGACGTCGGGTGCGGGGTGCCGTAGGCGCTCGCGGGGAGCGGTAGTTGCCCGGCGGCCAGCAGGGCGGCGGCCGGGAGCGTGGTGAGGGTCAGTGTCCGGAGGTGCACTGAGAGAGGACCCTTCGGTAGGCAAATCCGTTAATAAGGTGTCCCTACCATGTGGGTCCGCGCCGGTCCGCCGACGTGGCCGCGTCCGTCCCCCGCCCGGGTGGCGTACACGGCCCCGGGGCGCGAGGCCGGGAAAGGTCAGCCGATGTCGAACGTCGCGGGGTCCGGGCCCAGCCGACGGTCCTCGTTCAGCGCGCTGATCGCCGCGAGGTCCTCAGTGTCCAGGCTGAAGTCGAAGACCTCGATGTTCTCCTTGATCCGGGACGCGGTGACGGACTTCGGGATCACGACGTTGCCGACCTGGAGGTGCCAGCGCAGCACGACCTGGGCCGGGGTGCGGCCGTGTTTCTGGGCGATGGCGACGATCGCCGGAACCTCCAGGAGCCCCTTGCCCTGCCCGAGTGGCGACCATGCCTCGGTGGCGATGCCCTGCTCCGCGTGGTACTCGCGGGAGACGTGCTGCTGCAGGTGCGGGTGCAGCTCGATCTGGTTGACCGCCGGGATGACGGACGTCTCGGCGATCAGCCGCTCCAGGTGCTCGGGAAGGAAGTTGGACACACCGATGGCGCGGACGCGGCCGTCGGCCAGGAGCTTCTCGAACGCCCGGTAGGTGTCGACGTACTTGTCCGCGGACGGCAGCGGCCAGTGGATCAGGTACAGGTCGAGGTACTCCAGGCCGAGCGTGGCCAGCGACGTGTCGAAGGCGCGCAGCGTGGAGTCGTATCCCTGGTCGCTGTTCCAGAGCTTGGTGGTGACGAAGACGTCCTCGCGGGGGATGCCGGAGGCCGCGATCGCCTTGCCGGTGCCCTCTTCATTGCCGTAGATCGCCGCTGTGTCGATGCTGCGGTACCCGGCCTCCAGCGCGGTGGTGACCGCCTGCTCGGCCTCGTCGTCCGGCACCTGCCAGACTCCGAATCCCAGCTGGGGCATCTCGACGCCGTTGTTGAGGATGATCGGGGGGACCTTGCTGCTCACGAGCTCTTGATCCTTACGGTTGTCGTCGGGTGGTACCACCCATCGTCAACGATCACGAGCCGTGATGCATTCCTGACCGGGGAATCAGTAGGAATCAGGCGGAACCGGACGGAGTGTGCCGATATGGAGCCTCATGCCCGGTACAGCGCCTCGACCTCGCCCGCGTAGGCGTTCTCGATCGCCTTGCGCTTCAGCTTCAGCGACGGGGTCAGCAGGCCGTGTTCCTCGGTGAACGGCTGGGCGAGTATGCGGAACGTGCGGATCGACTCGGCTTGCGAGACCAGTGTGTTGGCGGCGACCACGGCCCGTCGTACCTCCGCCTCCAGGTCCGCGTCGCGCACCAGCTCGGCGGGGGACATCCGCGGTTTGGCGCGCATCGCCAGCCAGTGCTCGACGGCCTCCTGGTCGAGGGTGACCAGGGCGGCGATGTAGGGGCGGTCGTTGCCCACGACGATGCACTGGGCGACCAGCGGATGGTCGCGCACCCGCTCCTCCAGCAGGCCGGGGGAGACGCTCTTGCCGCCGGAGGTGACCAGGATCTCCTTCTTGCGGCCGGTGATGGTGAGGTAGCCGTCCTCGTCGAGGGAGCCGAGGTCGCCGGTGGCGAGCCAACCGTCGTGCAGGGCCTCGTCGGTGGCCTTGGGGTTGTTGAGGTAGCCCTGGAAGACGTTCTCGCCGCGCAGCCAGATCTCGCCGTCGTCCGCGATGTGCACGGTCATGCCGGGGATGGGCCGGCCGACGGTGCCGTAGCGGGTGCGCTCCGGCGGGTTGGCGGTCGCGGCGGCGGTCGTCTCGGTGAGGCCGTAGCCCTCGTAGATGTGAACGCCCGCGCCCGCCCAGAACAGTCCGAGCCTGCGGTCCATCGCCGAGCCGCCCGACATCGCTTGCCGGATCCGGCCGCCCATCGCGGCGCGCACCTTGGAGTAGACGAGCTTGTCGAAGAGCTGATGCTGCATGCGCAGCCCCGCCGAGGGGCCGGGCCCGATGCCCCAGGCCTTCGCCTCGACCGCGTCCGCGTATTTCACCGCGACCTCGACGGCCTTCTCGAAGGCCCCGGACCTGCCCTCCTTCTCGGCCTTGCGGCGGGACGCGTTGAACACCTTCTCGAAGATGTAGGGCACGGCGAGGAAGAACGTCGGCTTGAAGGCGGCCAGGTCGGGCAGCAGGGCGGCCGCGTTCAGCTGCGGCTGGTGGCCGAACTTGACCTTGCCGCGGATCGCGGCGACCTGGACCATCCGTCCGAAGACGTGCGCGAGCGGCAGGAACAGCAGGGTCGCCGCCTCGTCGCCCCTCTTGGAGTGGAACACCGGCTCCCAGCGTTCGATGACCGTGTCCGCTTCGTACATGAAGTTGCCGTGCGAGATGACGCAGCCCTTCGGGCGGCCGGTGGTGCCCGACGTGTAGATGATCGTCGCGACCGAGTCGGGGGTGACCGCCTGCCGGTGCCGGTGCACCACCTCGTCGTCGAGGTGGGCACCGGCTTCGTACAACTCCTGCAGGGCGCCGGCGTCCAGCTGCCACAACTTGCGCAGTTGCGGCAGCCTGTCGATGACGGTGGCGATCGTCATCGCGTGGTCCTCGTGCTCGACGACGGCCGCCGTGCACTCGGCGTCGTACAGCATCCAGAAGCACTGCTCGGCGGAGGACGTGGGGTAGACCGGCACGACCTGGGCACCGATCGTCCACAGGGCGAAGTCGAAGAGAGTCCACTCGTAGCGGGTGGGGGACATGATCGCGACGCGGTCGCCGAAGCGGATGCCCTGGGCGAGCAGGCCCTTGGCGAGGGCGAGGACCTCGTCGCGGAACTCGGCGGCGGTCACGTCCCGCCACTGTCCCGTCTCGTCCTTGCGGCCGAGCGCGATGTGCAGCGGGTCCTCCTGCGCATGCCGGAAGACAACGTCGGCCAGACCGCCCACCGGCGGTGCCAACGCCAACGGAGGGTTGGTGAACTCGCGCAATCCCCGCTCCCCGCCTCTGGTGACGCTCCGCACAGCGCCGTGAAAGCTACCCCACCCGGGGAGCGGGCGGGAGGGGCGCGGAAATCGAGCAGTGCTCACGTATGCACTGGTCAGTGACGGAAAATGCGCCCACATGGGGAAGGGTCGGACAGAAAACTGACGGTTGAGTAAGTTTCGGTGCCGTAATCTCCACCGAATCTGTACGACCTGATGACGGCCATCGCGATGACCGGATCACGTCCATCGCGATGACCCGAGCAGGTCCGCCGAGTCCGGCGCGGCGTCGTCAGCCGCGCTGTGGAGTCCTCTCCTCTTCAGCGTCGCGGCGGCCAGATCCGTCACACGGGCCCGCGCCGGCCGCGGGGTCCTGACCAGCGCGAGCACCAGCACTCCGGACCGGCGCGAGCACCGGCACTCCGGCGGCCACGGCCATCACGCCGACGACGCCCCGAACTCATGCCTCGCCGTTCCTGCGACGCGTGAAGGGCTCACCCACCAGCGGCCTTCGCGCTGACGCCGGTATTCGGCGGCGCATGTCAACGCCGGTGCAGCCGGTCCCCGCCCGCCAGGATCGCCGCGGCGAGCGCGTCGGCGGCGCCCTGGGCTGCCGTACGGCGGTGGCCGTGGACCAGGACGAAGTCGACGCGGCCGAGTTCCGGCAGGCCCGACCGGTCGGCGACGCGCACCAGGCCCGGCGGGATCAGGCCCCGCGAGTGGGCCATCACGCCGAGGCCCGCGCGGGCCGCCGCGACCAGCCCGTTGAGGCTGGCGCTGGTGCACGCGATGCGCCAGGCCCGCCCCTGCCGCTCCAGCGCCTCCAGGGCGAGCGCCCGGGTGATGCCCGGCGGCGGGTACACGATCAACGGCACCGGCCGGTCCGCGTCCAGGCGCAGCCGCTCCGCGCCGATCCACACCAGCTCGTCGTGCCACACCAGCTGTCCGCGCGGATCCTCGGGACGCCGCTTCGCCAGCACCAAGTCCAGCTTCCCGGCCGCCAACTGCTCGTGCAGCGTGCCCGACAGCTCGACCGTCAGCTCCAGGTCGACCTCGGGATGGTCGTGCCGGAAGCCCTCCAGGATCTCCGGCAGCCGGGTCAGCACGAAGTCCTCCGACGCTCCGAATCGCAGCCGGCCGCGCACCCGCGTCCCCGTGAAGAACGCCGTCGCCTGCTCGTGCACCTCCAGGATCCGGCGCGCGAAGCCGAGCATCGCCTCGCCGCCCTCCGTCAGCTCCACCGAGTGGGTGTCGCGGGTGAACAACTGCCGCCCGGCGGCGTCCTCCAGCCGCCGCACGTGCTGGCTGACGGTGGACTGGCGCAGCCCCAGCCGCCGGGCGGCCTGCGTGAAGCTGAGCGTCTGGGCCACCGCGAGGAACGTACGCAGCTGCGAGGGGTCGTACACGAGGCCCAGGCTATCGCGGCACGTGATGACAGTGAGTGCGGTATGGCGGGTTCCCGATCGCCGGGTGAGGGAGCAGGATGGAGCGGGGACCCGTGACCCGGCGGCCCGAAGCCCGTCCCCGCCGTACCGCCGACAGCAAGTGGAGCACCGTGAAACGCCTGCGATGGCCGAGTTGGATGCCGATCGACCCGTACATCCTGCTGCTGCTCGGGACGGTGGGCCTCGCGGCGCTCCTCCCGGCCCGCGGGACGTCGGGCGACGTGGCCTCCGGCGCCTCCACGGGCGCGATCGCCTTCCTCTTCTTCCTCTACGGCGCCCGCCTGTCCACCCGTGAGGCGCTGGACGGCCTCAAACACTGGCGGCTCCACGCCACCGTCCTGGCCTGCACGTTCCTCGTGTTCCCGCTGCTGGGCCTGGCCGCCCGCGGACTCGTCCCCGTCTTCCTGACCCACCCGCTCTACCAGGGCCTGCTCTTCCTCACGCTCGTCCCCTCGACCATCCAGTCGTCGATCGCCTTCACCTCGATGGCCCGTGGAAACGTTCCCGCCGCGATCTGCGCCGGCTCCTTCTCCTCCCTGGTGGGCATCGTCATCACCCCGCTGCTGGCGGCCGCCCTGCTCGGCAGCGGCGGCGGGTTCTCCGCCGACTCGCTGCTTGAGATCGTGCTCCAGCTGCTGGTGCCGTTCCTCGCCGGGCAACTGTTGCGCCGCTGGATCGGCGGCTTCGTCGCCCGGCACAAGAAGGTCCTCGGCCTCGTCGACCGGGGCTCGATCCTCCTCGTCGTCTACACGGCGTTCAGCGAGGGCATGGTCCAGGGCATCTGGCACCAGGTGAGCCCCCTCAGGCTGGCCGGCCTGCTCGGCGTGGAGGCCGTGATCCTCGCCGTGATGCTGGCCGTGACCTGGTACGGAAGCAAGGCGCTGCGCTTCGACCGGGAGGACCGGATCGCGATCCAGTTCGCCGGCTCGAAAAAATCCCTCGCCTCCGGGCTGCCCATGGCGAGCGTCCTGTTCGGCGCGCACGCCGCGCTGGCCGTGTTGCCGCTGATGCTCTTCCACCAGATGCAGCTGATGGTGTGCGCGGTGATCGCCAAACGCCGCTCCCACGACCCCGACGCCTCCCGCGAGGAGGTCACCGCGCCGGCGCCAGCCGCAGGCTCACGAACCGCGGTCGGTACAGGGACACGTCGCGGTTGAGCTGCGCCGCCGCGCCCGTCGCCTCCAGCCAGTTGACGTCGTAGCTCAGCACCAGCCGTCCGTCACCACTGAGTTCGGGGTGCACCTGGGGGTTGTAGGCGGCGACCTGCCCCTGCGGCAGCGACGCGGTGAAGCCCTTCGACGGGCCGTACCAGGGCCCGGTGGGGGAGCAGGCCCAGTACGAGGTCACCGTGGTCAGCCCACGCGTCCCCGCCGCCATGGTGAACAGCACGTACGTCCCACCCTCCCGCACCACCGAGAACGCGCTGCCCACCCCGGCGCGCCGTCCGTCCCCGAGCACGGCCCCCGGACGGGTACGCGCCGCCCAGGCGGAGCCGTCCCAGTACTCCCAGGCGGCAGGGTCCCCGAGCCCGCCCTCGGGAACCCGCGCCACGTACGCCTGCGAGGCGGGCCGGGACGCGGCCTGCCCGTCGTCACCGCCGAACACGTAGGTCCAGCCGCCCTTCTCGACGAGCGTCGTGCCGAACAGCACCCGGCGGGACGGATCCTGCACGAGCTGCTGGTCGAGCACCTTGACGACCGACTCGACCCTCAGGTCGGGCAGGGACAGCGTGGCCACCTCGGTGGCGGTGGGCACCCCGTAGATCCAGGGCGCCGGGCCGGTTGTACGCACCCACAGCAGCACCCGCAGCACCTGCTCGGCGGAGCCGGGGGAGCGGGGCTCGACGCGGGCCGCGACCGGCCAACGCCACTGGTTGGGGCCGGGGTCGGGGAAGAGCGGCGCGGGCAGCGTGGCCTGCAGTCGCCCCTCGTCCATCAGCACGGCCGAGTTGCGCACCAGGGGCGCCGTCCCGTCCCGCCAGGCGTACGACTCGCCGACCGGGTTGGGCGGGCCGTGCACCTGGCCCAGATAGGTGTCCGAGAACAGCCACAGCAGCCGTCCGTCCGGCAGTCGTACGGAGTGCGTGCCGTCGCCGCCGGTCCAGTCGTCGGTGCGGGTCGCGTCGTCGCCGTAGCGGGCGAACTCGGTGGTGAGACGGTCGTCCGTCGACCACGCCCGGACGGTATGCGGTATACAGTCTCCTGGATTCTGTCGGTCGTCGTCGTCCGGCAGCGCACTGAGCAGCACCGCCGCGAGAACCAGGGCCATCAGCAGGCCGACCCCGGCTCCTCTCCTTTGTCGTGCTCGTCCGTCCTCGGGCACGCTCCGGGACGTTAGCGGCTGCGGCTCACGTGGTCCATGGGCAGCCAGGCGCGATCAATGTGAAGACGGCCGCCGGACTGGCGGTATCGGCCTGCGGAGTGCCGGTAGGGCTTCAGCCCGAGGAGCAAGTCAAGACCTTGTCTTCGTCGAGGACGCCATGGCCGCGTTCACCGCCGCCGAACACGAGGCATCGGTGCGGCTCGACTTCCCGCGGCTGGGATCGGTCGTGACCGCCGCGGGAGTGCGCTTCACGACGGGTTGAGGCGGGGCCCTGCGGCGCAGGGGGCGCTCCCCGCGGGTCGGGCCCCGCCGTCGTGTAGCGGGGGGCCGGTCAGCCCTGGGCGGCCGCGGCCCGCAGGGCGATACGGCCCTCGCCCGCGTACACGTTCATGGAGGTGCCCCGCAGGAAGCCCACCAGCGTCAGGCCGGCCTCCGTCGCCAGGTCCACCGCCAGCGACGAGGGCGCCGAGACCGCCGCGAGGACCGGGATGCCCGCCATCACGGCCTTCTGTGCCAGCTCGAAGGAGGCCCGGCCGGACACGAGGAGGATCGTGCGGGACAGCGGCAGGTCACCGTTCTGCAGGGCACGGCCGACCAGCTTGTCGACCGCGTTGTGCCGGCCCACGTCCTCCCGTATGTCGAGCAGTTCGCCGTCCTCGGAGAACAGGGCCGCCGCGTGCAGGCCCCCGGTCCGGTCGAAGACCCGCTGGGCCGCGCGCAGCCGGTCGGGGAGGCTCGCGAGCAGCTGGGGGTCGACATGGACCGGGGGAGTGTCGGAGATGGGCCACCGGGCGGTCGTACGCACGGCGTCGAGACTGGCCTTGCCGCACAGGCCGCAGGACGAGGTCGTGTACACGTTCCGCTCGAGCGTGATGTCGGGCATCGTCACGCCCGGCGCGGTCCTCACGTCCACCACGTTGTAGGTGTTCGAGCCGTCTACTGTCGCCCCAGCACAGTAGACAATATTCAGTAGGTCGGATGCGGCAGCCAGTACACCCTCGCTCACCAGGAAACCGGCGGCGAGCGCGAAGTCGTCGCCGGGTGTCCGCATGGTGATCGCGAGCGGTTTGCCGTTCAGCCGGATCTCCAGCGGTTCCTCGGCGACGAGCGTGTCCGGGCGGCTGGAGACCACCCCGTCCCGGATGCGGATCACCTTACGTCGTTCCGTGACTCGTCCCATGTCCTGATCAGCCCCGGTTCTGTACGTGCTGGTAGCCGAAACGGCCCTTGATGCAGAGGTTGCCGTGGGTCACCGGGTTGTCGTACGGCGAGGTGACCTTCACGATCTCATTGTCCTGCACGTGCAGAGTGAGGTTGCAGCCCACTCCGCAGTACGCGCACACCGTGGTCGTCTCCCACCGCGCGGGCTGAGGACCCGCACACCGTGCTGCCTCATGGCCGCGAGATGCGGTCCACGGGCGACGAGGTGCACGTCGGCGCCCGCACGGTGGAGGGCGGCGCCGAGTACTGCGACTTTCACGCGAGGGAACTCCGTTCGGTCGAGGGCAACCGAGGAAACTGCCGAACTCTGTCGACGAAATATTGCCTACAGTATGGTGGCTGCCAGCCAGGGTTCGCGCAGAAGCAGAATGGGAAGCCGCCGGGGAAACCGGACGGTAGGACCGTTCGGCGCGCACGGCATACCGTTCATCGCATACGGTCGACGTGTCGCCTTTTCAACTACCTTGATTCTCCCTACCGTTGGGGATCATGAGTCCCCCAGTCGCACCGCCGGGTTGGAGCCGCTGGCTGGTTCCGCCGGCCGCCCTCTCGGTCCACCTCTCCATCGGCCAGGCCTACGCCTGGAGCGTGTTCAAGCCGCCCCTGGAATCCGCCCTCGACCTCAGCGGCACACAGAGCGCGCTGCCCTTCCAGCTCGGCATCGTCATGCTCGGTCTGTCGGCCGCGTTCGGCGGCACGCTCGTGGAGCGCAACGGGCCGCGCTGGGCGATGACCGTCGCCCTGATCTGCTTCTCGTCCGGCTTTCTGCTTTCCGCGCTCGGCGCGGCCACCGAGCAGTACTGGCTGATCGTCTTCGGCTACGGCTTCGTCGGCGGGATCGGCCTGGGCATCGGCTACATCTCGCCCGTCTCCACCCTGATCAAATGGTTCCCGGACAGGCCGGGCATGGCCACCGGCATCGCCATCATGGGCTTCGGCGGCGGCGCCCTGATCGCCTCGCCCTGGTCGGCGCAGATGCTGGAGTCGTTCGGCAGCGACAGCTCCGGGATCGCGCTCGCGTTTCTCGTACACGGGCTTTCGTATGCAGTCTTCATGACTCTGGGCGTGCTGCTCGTGCGAGTGCCGCGCGGTGAGAAACCCACCCCTGACGGGCCGAGCGCCCTGACCGGACCGCAGGTCTCCGCCCGCGGCGCCGTGCGTACACCCCAGTTCTGGTGTCTGTGGGTCGTGCTCTGCATGAACGTCACCGCCGGCATCGGCATCCTGGAGAAGGCCGCCCCGATGATCACGGACTTCTTCGCGGACACCTCCACCCCGGTGTCCGTGTCGGCCGCCGCCGGCTTCGTCGCCCTGCTGTCCGCGGCCAACATGGCGGGCCGCATCGGCTGGTCGTCGACCTCCGACCTGATCGGCCGCAAGAACATCTACCGCGTCTACCTCGGCGTGGGCGCGGTCATGTACGCGCTGATCGCCCTGTTCGGCGACTCGTCGAAACCGCTGTTCATCCTGAGCGCGCTGGTGATCCTGTCCTTCTACGGCGGCGGGTTCGCGACCATCCCCGCCTACCTCAAGGACCTCTTCGGCACCTACCAGGTCGGCGCGATCCACGGGCGGCTGCTCACCGCCTGGTCCACGGCCGGCGTCCTCGGGCCGCTGATCGTGAACTGGATCGCCGACCGGCAGGAGGAGGCGGGCAAGCACGGGGCGTCGTTGTACGGTCTGTCGTTCGTCATCATGATCGGGCTGCTCGTGGTCGGGTTCGTCGCCAACGAACTCGTCCGGCCCGTCCACGCCCGTCACCACATCCCCGCCCCGAGGGAGGAGGCCGTCGATGTCCAGCACCAGCAGCCAGAGTCCGCCTAGCCGACGGGGGCTGATCGCCTTCGCCTGGGTGTGGGTGGGGGCGCCGCTCGCCTACGGACTGTATGAACTCGTACAAAAGGCGACGCAGCTGTTCACCGGGTAGCCCGTTCGGAAACTGTTCGGGCGTCCGAGGGCCTGATGGAAGCCGACAAGCCGGGCCCCCGTTTCCTGTGGCTTCACCTGCCGTCGTACCCGCGAGTCACTGATCAGACTGGTGAATCCCGCTACCTGAGCAATGAGGGGGATTCGCCCATGAACGGCTCGCGCATCGCTGCCGTCGGCCATTACCAGCCCGCCAGGGTACTCACCAACGAGGACCTGGCGGGCATGGTCGACACCAGCGACGAGTGGATCAGGTCCCGGGTGGGCATCCGTACCCGTCGTATCGCCGGGCCGGACGAACCGGTCGACGAGCTGGCCGCGCATGCCGCAGCCAAGGCGCTCGCGGCGGCCGGCCTGTCCCCCGCCGACATCGACCTGGTGCTGGTGGCCACGTCGACCGCCGT
This sequence comes from Streptomyces sp. NPDC006602, assembly GCF_042870385.1. Taxonomy (NCBI): domain Bacteria; kingdom Bacillati; phylum Actinomycetota; class Actinomycetes; order Kitasatosporales; family Streptomycetaceae; genus Streptomyces; species Streptomyces sp. NPDC006602. Next base: position 585,714 of record NZ_JBIAHG010000004.1, read on the forward strand.
CGACCGTTCGCCGAACATGGCTGCCCGGGTCGCCGCCCGGCTCGGCATCCCCTCACCCGCCGCGATGGACATCAACGTCGTGTGCGCCGGATTCACCCACGCCCTGGCCACCGCCGACCACACCGTGCGGGCGGGCGCCGCGACCCGCGCCCTGGTCATCGGCGCCGACAAGATGTCCGAGGTCACCGACTGGACCGACCGCACCACCTGCGTGCTCGTCGGCGACGGCGCGGGCGCCGCGGTGGTCGAGGCGGCTCAGACGGAACCCGGTATCGGGCCGGTGCTGTGGGGATCGGTGCCCGAGATGGGGCACGCGGTACGGATCGAGGGACAGCCCGCGCGGTTCGCCCAGGAAGGCCAGAGTGTCTACCGCTGGGCGACCACACAGCTGCCGCCCATCGCCCGCCGGGCCTGCGAACGCGCCGGCTTCGTCCCCGCCGACCTCGCCGCGGTCGTCCTGCACCAGGCGAACCTGCGCATCATCGAACCCCTCGCGAAGAAGCTGGGCGCCGTCAACGCCGTGATCGCACGCGATGTCACCGAATCGGGTAACACGTCCGCCGCGAGCATTCCGCTCGCGTTCTCCAAGCTGGTGGAGCAGGGCGCGATCTCCACGGGGGATCCCGTGCTGCTCTTCGGCTTCGGCGGGAACCTGTCGTACGCCGGACAGGTGGTCCGCTGTCCCTGACGAGCCCTTACAACGGGGTGTGACGAGGCCAACTCGCCATTCCTCTGGCGACTGTGCGCCGTAGACTGTAGACGAAAGACAATCGATACTGGGTCTACGGGTGACACCGGCTGTCACGGCTGCTGTGCACGGCCCGCGAGGAGGGGGAGCGTGATGTTGTCGACAGGACTGCCGCAGGGAGCAGTGCCCAAGCTGGAACGGCCCGGCCCGCTGCGGGACCGCGTCTACGAGGCGCTCCTCGAACTCATCACCACCCGCGCCCTGCAGCCCGGCCAGCATCTCGTGGAGAGCGAACTGGCCGGGCATCTCGGAGTCTCCCGGCAGCCGGTGCGCGAGGCGTTGCAGCGACTGAGCACCGAAGGCTGGGTGGATCTGCGCCCCGCTCAGGGCGCGTTCGTGCACGAGCCCACCGAGGAGGAGGCCGACCAACTCCTCATCGTCCGCACCCTTTTGGAGGCCGAGGCCGCCCGGCTCGCCGCCGCGAACGCGGACAAGGCCGGCATCGAGGATCTGAACGAGATCCTCAAGCAGGGCCGGTTGGCGGTCGCCTCGGACGACGTGGACGCCGCCGTCGCCCTGAACGCCGGCTTCCACGGAAAGATCATCGAGCTGGCGGGCAACGCGGTCCTCGCCGAACTCGCGGCGCAGGTCGACCGCCGGGTGCGCTGGTACTACACGCCGGTCGCCCGGCAGCGCGGAAGTCAGTCCTGGATCGAGCACCAGGAGCTGATCCACGCGATCGAAGACCGGGACGAGCAGCTTGCCACCCGGTTGATGCGCGAGCACACGGAGCACACGCGCCGCTCTTACCACGCTCGCCAACGTTCCTGATTTCTACAGGACTTGATGTTCAGAAGGCGTCCGTGTGCGCCCTCGCCCAGTCGGCGAACGTGCGCGGCGCCCGGCCGGTGACCTCCTGGACCGTCGGCAGGACCACCGACTCGTCCAGGGTGCCGTCCACGAAGAAGCTGAAGAACGCGTCGACGTACGACGTCGGCCATGCCGACCGCCTCCAGCTCGACGCGTGCCTCCCCGTGCGAGAGCCCGACGGCGCGCAGGTTTCGGCCCAGCACCTCGCCGAGGATCCTCCCCGATTCCCGCACCGGTTTCCCGGCCTCGGCCGGCGCACGCACGAGCTCGGCACCCACGTTCCCCGTCGCACCCGTCACCAGAATCACACGGTCCCCCTCCCCTCCCCGCCCGGGCCGTGCCCGGCCCGGGGCGTCGTGCCCATCCTGCGGTGCCGGGGTTCGGGGGACACCAGGGCGCGGACCGGCTTTGTCCTGTGAGGGGAAAAAGTCTGCGGCAATTCGTGCACGACTTCTTCCCACCTTCGGCAGCCGCTGCTACCTTCCCCTCGAAAGCCAGCCAACCGGTGGCCGATTGAGGCGGGGAGGGGCCCGTGAGACGCATGACGGCACGACCCGCGAACGCGCATCAGGCCCGCCTGCTCAAGCTGCTGCGGGACGGCGGCCCCAACTCCCGGGCGCAACTGGGGGATCAGGTCGACCTGTCGCGGTCCAAGCTGGCCGTGGAGGTCGACCGGCTGCTGGAGACCGGCCTGGTCGTGGCCGACGGACTCGCCGCCTCGCGCGGCGGCCGCCGCTCCCACAACATCAGGCTGGCCCCCGGCCTCAGGTTCCTCGGCGTCGACATCGGCGCGACCTCGGTCGACGTCGCCGTCACCAACGCCGAACTGGAGATCCTCGGCCACCTCAACCAGCCCATGGACGTACGCGAGGGGCCGGTCGCGGTCTTCGAGCAAGTGCTCGCCATGGCCGCGAAGTTGAGGGACTCGGGACTCGCGGAGGGATACGACGGCGCCGGCATCGGCGTCCCGGGCCCCGTCCGCTTCCCCGAGGGCGTGCCGGTGGCCCCGCCGATCATGCCGGGCTGGGACGGCTTCCCCGTGCGGGAGGCGCTCAGCCAGGACCTCGGCTGCCCCGTCATGGTCGACAACGACGTGAACCTGATGGCGATGGGGGAGATGCACGCGGGCGTCGCACGCTCCGTGGGTGACTTCCTCTGCGTCAAGATCGGCACCGGCATCGGCTGCGGCATCGTCGCGGCCGGTGACGTCCACCGCGGGGTGACGGGCAGCGCGGGCGACATCGGGCACATCCAGGCCGTGCCCGACGGACGACCGTGCGCCTGCGGCAACCGGGGCTGCCTGGAAGCCCACTTCAGCGGGGCGGCCCTCGCCCGGGACGCCACGGACGCGGCCCAGCATGGGCTGTCGGTGGAGCTCGCGACCCGTCTGGAGGCGAACGGCGGCCTCACCGCTGTCGACGTCGCTGCCGCGGCCGCCGCGGGCGACGCCACCTCCCTCGACCTGATCCGCGAGGGCGGCGACCGCGTAGGCCAGGTCATCGCCGGCCTGGTCAGCTTCTTCAACCCCGGCCTGGTGGTGATCGGCGGCGGGGTCACCGGCCTCGGCCACACCCTGCTCGCCGCGATCCGCACCCAGGTCTACCGCCAGTCACTGCCCCTCGCGACCGGCAACCTGCCGATCGTCCTGGGCGAGTTGGGCCCCACCGCCGGAGTCATCGGCGCGGCCCGCCTCATCAGCGATCACCTGTTCTCACCCGCATAAGCACCGACTACATACACTCACCAGCCGACTTCACACACCTGCCGGCAGACTCCATACGTTCACCAGCGGAACTCGTACGGCACGTCGCCGACCGCATACGGCCAACCGGCACCCCGCCCTACCCCGCCCTGCCCTGAATCCGGCCCGCACGCCTGCCAGGGGGACCCGCACATGGCACCCGAACCAACGCTGCTCAGCATGTCCGGCATCACCAAGTCGTTCCCCGGAGTCCGGGCCCTCGACGGCGTCGACCTCGACGCCCAGGCCGGAGAGGTGCACTGCCTGTTAGGCCAGAACGGAGCAGGCAAGTCCACCCTCATCAAGGTCCTGGCCGGCGCCCACCAGCCCGACACCGGCTCCATCCGCTGGCGCGGCGAGGACGTCACACTCCGCTCGCCGATCGCCGCGATGCGCCTCGGCATCGCCACCATCTACCAGGAACTCGACCTGGTGGAGCACCTGTCGGTGGCCGAGAACGTCCACCTGGGCCATGAACCCACGGCAGCCGGTTTCGTCGTTCGGGGCAAGGCGGCACGAGCGTCGACGGCCGCCCTGCTCACGCGACTCGGGCATCCGGAGATCGATCCCGCCCGCCTGGTGGGGGAGTTGTCGGCCGCCCAGCAGCAGATCGTGTCCATGGCGCGGGCGCTCTCGCACGACGTACGGCTCATCGTGATGGACGAACCGTCCGCCGCACTCGACCCGGACGAGGTCGACAACCTCTTCCGGATCGTCGGCGACCTCACCGCCGGCGGTGTCGCGGTCGTCTACATCTCCCACCGGCTGGAGGAGATCCGCCGCATCGGCGACCGGGTGACCGTGCTCAAGGACGGGAGGGCCGTCGCCGTCGGACTGCCCGCGAAGACGACGCCCACCCGCGAGGTCGTGGCGCTGATGACGGGACGCAACGTCGAGTACGTGTTTCCCGAGCGGCCGGTGTCGGCGTCCGGCGGCACACCGGTCCTGGAGGTCCGAGGGCTGGCCCGCGACGGCGAGTTCGAACCCCTCGACCTGAGCATCCGTCCCGGCGAGATCGTCGGCCTCGCCGGACTCGTCGGCTCGGGCCGCTCCGAGATCCTGGAGACCATCTACGGAGCCCGCAAACCCACCGCCGGCCAGGTCAGCGTCGACGGACGCCCGCTGCGACCCGGCAGCGTCCGCGCCGCCGTCCGCGCCGGCCTCGGACTCGCCCCCGAGGAGCGCAAGGCGCAGGCCCTGCTGATGCTGGAGTCGGTCACCCGCAATGTCTCCGTCTCCTCCATGTCCCGCTTTGCGCGGGCGGGTTGGATCGACCGGGGCGCCGAACTCGACGCCGCGCGGGCCGCGACCCGCGAGCTGTCACTGCGGCCCGACAACCCGAACGTTCCGATCCGCACCCTGTCCGGCGGCAACCAGCAGAAGGCCGTTCTGGCCCGCTGGCTGCTGCGCGGCTGCCGGGTGCTGCTGCTCGACGAACCGACCCGAGGGGTCGACGTCGGAGCCCGCGCCGAACTGTATGCAGTCGTCCGTCGACTGGCTGATGAAGGCCTCGCCGTGCTGCTGGTCTCCAGCGAGATTCCCGAAGTTCTGGGGCTGGCCGACCGGGTGATGATTCTCCGCGAGGGCCGGGTGATCCACTCCGGACCTTCGCGGGAACTGGACGAGTTTCGCGTACTCGACCTCGTCGTGACTCCGCCGGTTCCCGAAGGAGGTGGCTTCTCGGTCGGCCGTTGACCGGCCTCATGACGGTCAAGCCCTGACCGTTGCCTGAAGGCAGTAGCCAATCTAGCGGCGTTCATGACGGGAGTTGCCCGTGGTCAGCAAACTGCACTCGTCGGCATCAAGAGTCGAACAAAAGGCCGATCGTGAGGCGGCCCGAGGCGGCCCATTGCACACTGTGGCCGCCCGCGCCGACCTCCGCACCCTCTCCCTCCTCGGCGTGCTCGCCGCGCTGATCTTCATCGGCGGCATCACCAAGCCGGACGAGTTCCTCGACACCCGCAACCTCCAACTCGTCCTCACCCAGGCCTCGGTGATCGGTGTCGTCACCGTGGGGATGACCTTCGTCATCACCTCCGGCGGCATCGACCTGTCCGTCGGCGCGATCGTCGCGCTCGCCTCGGTGTGGGCGACCACGGTCGCCACGCAGGAGTACGGCTTCGCGGGCATCCTCTTCACCGCGGTGCTCGTCGGCCTCGGGTGCGGCCTGGTCAACGGGCTGCTCATCGCGTACGGCGGGATGGTCCCCTTCATCGCCACCCTCGCCATGTTGGCCTCCGCGCGCGGCCTCGCCCTCCAGATCACCGACGGCCGCACGCAGATCGTCACCGTCGACGGCATCCTCGACCTCGGCGAACGCGACTCCTACGTGCTCGGCGTCCCGCCCCTGGTGATGGTGTTCGCGGTCGTGACGATCACCGGCTGGCTGGTGCTGAACCGGACCACCTTCGGACGCCGCACCGTCGCCGTCGGCGGCAACGCGGAGGCCGCCCGGCTCGCCGGCATCGACGTACGCCGCCAGCGGCTGTACCTCTACCTGCTGTCCGGACTGTGCTGCGGCATCGCCGCCTTCCTGCTGATCATCCTGTCCGGCTCCGGCCAGAACACCAACGGCAACCTCTACGAACTCGACGCCATCGCGGCCGCCATCATCGGCGGCACCCTGCTCAGCGGGGGTCGCGGCACCATCACCGGCTCCGTGCTCGGCGTCCTGATCTTCACCACGATCACCAACATCTTCGCCCTGAACAACCTGCAGAGCGACGTCCAGCAGATCGCCAAGGGCGCGATCATCGTCGCCGCCGTGCTGGTCCAGCGCCGTACCGCGAGCACGACCTGAGGAAAGGGTTCACCGCCATGCCAGAGCCGACGTTCACCAGTCGTTTCACGAGTCGCAGAGGACTGCTCTTCGGGACCGCCGCCGTCTCGGTCGGCGCCCTCCTCGCAGGTTGCACCAGCAACGACTCCGGTGACGACGAACCGGCCGCCAACGATCAGCCGGCCGCCGAGGACAAGCCCGGCAAGCAGGTCACCATCGGCTTCGCCGGCCCGCAGGCCGACCACGGCTGGCTCAACGCGATCAACGACAACGCCAAGAGCCGCGCCAAGAAGTACTCGGACGTCACCCTGGAGATCACCGAAGGCTCCAACGACACGGCCGCGCAGATCGGCCAGATAGAAACACTGATCAACAAGAAGGTCGACGTCCTGGTCGTCCTGCCCGCCGACGGCAAGGCCCTCACCCAGGTCGGCCTGAAGGCGATGCGCGCCGGGATCCCGGTCGTCAACCTCGACCGGATCTTCAACACGCCGCAGGCGTACCGGTGTTGGATCGGCGGCGACAACTACGGCATGGGCCTCAACGCCGGCAACTACATCGGCGAGAAGCTCAAGGGGAAGTCGAACGCGCGCGTCATCGAACTCGCGGGGCTCGACAACCTGGAACTCACCAAGCAGCGCACCCAGGGCTTCGACGACGCGCTGAAGAACTACCCGAACATCAAGAAGGTGGCCCGCCAGGCCGCCGAGTTCACGGTCGAGTCCGGACAGGCCAAGATGGCCCAACTCCTGCAGGCACAACCCAACTTCGACGCGCTGTGGAACCACGACGACGACCAGGGTGTGGGCGCGCTGCGCGCCATCGACCAGGCCGGACGCGACGACTTCCTGATGGTCGGGGGTGCGGGAGCACTGTCCGCCTTCCAGGCGATCAAGCAGGACAACGGCGTCCTCAAGGCGACCGTCCTCTACCCGCCCACCATGGCCGCGTCCGCGATCGACCTCGCCCGCGCCCTCGGCCAGGCCAAGGGCGTGAGCGGGCTCGCCGAGTACGAGATCCCGGCGTCGATCACGCTCTACTCGGCCGTCGTGGACAAGACCAACATCGACCAGTACATGTCCACCGGATTCAGGTGAGGCTTTCCGCCCCGGGGCCTGTCCTTCGGGCCGGGCCGGCCGACAGGAACGGTGCCCCGCCACCGGCACCGAGCCGGTCCGAAGGGCAGGCCCGAGGAGCCCGGTACGTCGACGGACCGGGCTGCACCCCCCACCGCGCCACGACGACGAGGAGGACATCGCGCATGGCACAGCCGCAGCAGTCAGAAGGGGCGGAGGCGAACCCGGACGGGGCCGCGCCCGGGAAGCCGCCTCTCCGCGTCGGCATGGTCGGCTACGCCTTCATGGGCGCCGCCCACTCCCAGGGCTGGCGCACCGCGGGTCGCGTCTTCGACCTGCCCAGACGTCTGGTCCTGTCGGCGATCTGCGGGCGGGACGCGACCGCCGTCCACCAGGCCGCCGAGCAGCACGGCTGGGCCGCGGCCGAGACCGACTGGCGGGCCCTGATCGCGCGGGACGACGTCGACCTCGTCGACATCTGCACCCCCGGCGACAGCCACGCCGAGATCGCCCTCGCCGCACTGGCCGTCGGCAAACACGTGCTGTGCGAGAAGCCCCTGGCGAACACGGTCGAGGAAGCCTCGATGATGGCCGAGGCCGCCGAAGAGGCCTACTCACGAGGTCAGTTGGCCATGGTCGGCTTCAACTACCGCCGCGTGCCCGCCACCGCGCTGGCCCGGAAGATGGTCGGCGAGGGCAGGCTCGGAAGGCTGCGGCACGTCCGGGTGACGTACCTTCAGGACTGGCTGGTGGACCCCGAGTTCCCGCTCACCTGGCGGCTGCGCAGGGAACAGGCCGGCTCGGGCTCGCTCGGCGACCTGGGCGCACACATCGTCGACCTCGCCCAGTACCTGGCGGGGGAACCGCTGACGGGCGTCTCGGCGCTCATCGAGACGTTCGTACGGCAACGCCCGCTGCCCCGCGGCGGACCCACCAGCGGCCTGAGCGCCGTGAAGTCCACCGGCACCGGCCAGGTCACCGTCGACGACGCCGTCCTGTTCACCGGCCGCTTCACCTCCGGCGCCCTCGCCTCCTTCGAGGCCACCCGGTACGCGACCGGCCGCAAGAACGCCCTGCGCATCGAACTCAACGGCGAACACGGCTCGTTGGCCTTCGACCTGGAGCGCCTCAACGAGCTCTCCTACCACGACGGTACGGAGCCCGGAGCGTACGCAGGCTTCCGCCGCATCCTCGTCACGGAACCCGAACACCCCTACCTGGAGGCCTGGTGGCCGCCGGGCCACGGCCTCGGCTACGAGCACAGCTTCGTCCACCAGGCCCGCGACCTCGTCCACGCGATCGCCGAGGGCAGGCAACCCGAACCCTCCTTCGCCGACGGGCTGCAGGTGCAGCGCGTGCTCGCGGCGGTGGAGGAGAGCGCCGAGAAGAACTCCGTCTACACACCCATAGCCGTCTGAGGAGGGTTCAGAGAGATGCCACGCCAGTTCACGCTCTTCACCGGCCAGTGGGCCGACCTCCCGCTCGAAGAGGTCTGCCGCCTCGCCCGCGACTTCGGCTACGACGGACTCGAACTCGCCTGCTGGGGCGACCACTTCGAGGTCGACAAGGCACTCGCGGATCCCTCGTATCTGAACTCGCGGCACCAACTCCTCGACAAGTACGGCCTCAAGTGCTGGGCCATCTCCAACCACCTGGTCGGCCAAGCCGTCTGCGACGCCATCATCGACGAACGCCACCAGGCCATCCTGCCGGGCGCGGTGTGGGCCGACGGCGACCCGGAAGGGGTGCGGCGGCGCGCGGCGGACCGTATGAAGGACACCGCGCGCGCCGCGGCAGCCTTCGGCGTCGACACCGTCATCGGCTTCACCGGCTCCTCCATCTGGCATCTGGTCGCCATGTTCCCGCCCGCGCCGGAATCCATGATCGAGCGCGGCTACGAGGACTTCGCCCAGCGCTGGAACCCGATCCTCGACGTCTTCGACGAGCAGGGCGTGCGGTTCGCGCACGAGGTCCACCCCAGCGAGATCGCCTACGACTACTGGACAACCCGGCGCGCCCTGGAGGTCATTGGGGGCCGACCGGCCTTCGGACTGAACTTCGACCCGTCCCACTTCGTGTGGCAGGACCTCGACCCGGTCGGCTTCCTCTGGGACTTCCGCGACCGCATCTACCACGTCGACTGCAAAGAGGCCCGAAAGCGCCTCGACGGCCGCAACGGCCGCCTCGGGTCCCACCTGCCCTGGGGCGACCCCCGCCGCGGCTGGGACTTCGTGTCCGCAGGCCACGGCGACGTCCCCTGGGAGGACGTCTTCCGGATGCTGCGCTCCATCGACTACCAGGGCCCCATCTCGGTCGAGTGGGAGGACGCCGGCATGGACCGGCTCCAGGGCGCGCCCGAGGCCCTCACCCGCCTCAAGGCATACGACTTCGAGCCGCCGTCGGCTTCCTTCGACGCGGCGTTCGGCGGCAACGACTGAATCAACATCGTTGCCCGTTCTGTGAGTTCCGGGATGACGGCGCATCCCGGCGTACCGCACCCGCCCGTACAACCCGCCCCATTCTGGAGGCATTCGTGCACGGGAAAACCCGCACCACCAGCACCGACAGAAACGAGTCCCACAGACGACGCCCGACGTTCCGTAAGGCGATCGCCCTGATCAGCGGCGCGCTACTGGCGGGCGCGTCCCTCACCCTCGCCGCTCCCCAGGCCGGCGCAGCCGTCGCCGACGAGGGGGCCTCCGCGGCTGGGAGCTCCGCGGCCGGGGCCTCGGTGGCCGCGGCCGAGGACTTCCAGCAGGTCACCCTCGCAAAGGGCGAGCCGGAGGTCGGCGAGCCCATGTCGCTCGCCGTCCTCCCGGACCGCTCGGTTCTGCACACCTCGCGCGACGGCGAACTCCGCCTCACCGACGCGGCCGGAACCACCCGGCTCGCGGGCAAGCTGCACGTCTACTCCCACGACGAGGAAGGCCTCCAAGGCGTCGGAGTGGACCCACAGTTCGCCACCAACCGATTCATCTACCTCTATTACGCACCCCCGTTGGACACCCCGGAGGGCGACGCCCCCGAGACCGGAACCGCGGCCGACTTCGCCCCCTTCGACGGCGTCAACCGCCTCTCCCGGTTCGTCCTGAACACCGACGGCACCCTCGACAACGCCAGCGAGACGAAGATCCTCGACGTCCCGGCCTCCCGCGGCATCTGCTGCCACGTCGGCGGCGACATCGACTTCGACGCGGCGGGCAACCTGTACCTGTCGACGGGCGACGACTCCAACCCCTTCCAGTCGGACGGCTTCACCCCCATCGACGAACGGGCCGACCGCAACCCCGCCTTCGACGCCCAGCGTTCGGCCGGCAACACCAACGACCTGCGCGGCAAGATCCTGCGCATCAAGGTGAACGCCGACGGCTCCTACACGATCCCCGACGGCAACCTCTTCGCCCCCGGCACGGACAAGACGCGGTCCGAGATCTACGCGATGGGCTTCCGCAACCCGTTCCGCTTCAGCGTCGACAAGGCCACCGGCATCCTCTACGTCGGCGACTACGGCCCCGACGCGGGCGCCGCCGACCCGTCCCGCGGACCCGCCGGCCAGGTCGAGTTCGCGCGAGTGACCGCCCCCGGCAACTTCGGATGGCCGTACTGCACGGGCGCCAACGCCGCCTACGTGGACTACGACTTCGCCACCGGCACCTCGGGCGCCTCCTTCGACTGCGGCGCACCGAAGAACACCTCGCCGCACAACACCGGCCTCACCGACCTGCCCCCGGCCCAGCCCGCCTGGATCCCCTACGACGGCGCCTCCGTACCGGAGTTCGGCACCGGCTCCGAGTCCCCGATGGGCGGCCCCGTCTACCACTACGACGCCTCGCTCGACTCGCCCGTGAAGTTCCCCGAGGCCTACGACGGGGACTTCTTCGCCGGGGAGTTCGGCCGCCGCTGGATCAAGCGCATCACCAGCGACGCGAGCGGCACCGTCCAGTCGATCAACGACATCCCGTGGACCGGCACCCAGGTGATGGACATGGCCTTCGGGCCCGACGGCGCCCTGTACGTCCTCGACTACGGCGTCTCCTGGTTCGGCGGCGACGAGAACTCGGCCCTGTACCGCATCGAGAACGCGACCGACGGACACTCGCCGGTGGCGCAGGCCGCAGCCGACCGCACCTCGGGACAGGCGCCCCTGCGGGTGCAGTTCTCCTCCGAGGGCACCAGCGACCAGGACGGCGACGCCCTCACCTACGGCTGGGACTTCGGCGACGGCGGCACATCCACGGCCGCGAACCCGCTGCACAGGTACAAGAAGAACGGCACATACACCGCGACCCTGACCGCGAAGGACGTCTCAGGCCGCACGGGCAGCGCGAGCGTACAGATCGTGGTGGGCAACACCGCGCCCAAGGTGACCCTTGAACTCCCGCGCGACGGCCAGCTGTTCAGCTTCGGCGACGCCATCCCGTTCAAGGTGAGGGTCACCGACCCCGAGGACGGCAAGAGCATCGACTGCGCGAAGGTCAAGGTCACCTTCATCCTCGGCCACGACAGCCACGGCCACCCCGTGACCTCCGCGAACGGCTGCACCGGCACCATCCAGACCAGCGCCGACGGCGGCCACGACGAGGACGCCAACATCTTCGGCGTGATGGACGCCGAATACACCGACAACGGAGGCGGCGGCCAGGACCCGCTCACCACCCACGACCAGAGCGTCCTGCAGCCCAGACACCGCCAGGCCGAGCACTTCGGCAACGGCTCCGGCGTCTCGGTCATCGCCAAGGACACCGCCCACGGCGGCAACGCGGTCGGAGACATCGACAACGGCGACTGGATCTCCTTCACGCCGTACGTCCTCAGCAACGCCAAGTCGATCACCGCACGCATCTCCTCCGGCGGCGCGGGCGGCACGCTCGAGGTCCGTGCGGGGTCCTCGACCGGCACCCTGCTCGGCAAAGCGACCGTACCGGTGACCGGCGGCTGGGAGACCTTCCAGGACGTCAGCGCCGACCTGTCCCGGGCACCGAGGGGCACGACCACGCTCTACCTCGTCTTCAAGGGCAGCGGCTCCGGAGCCCTGTACGACGTGGACGACTTCACCTTCACGACCGGCTGAGAGGAGGCGGTGACGATGCGCTCAACAGGACGACTCGGTACAGCAGTTGTCGGCGCGGCCCTGCTCATCGGCTGCGTCTCGGAGCCGGCCGCCTCGCACCCCGCGGACACCGGACGAGTGCTGGTCTTCTCCAAGACGGCCGGCTTCCGGCACGACTCCATCCCCGACGGCGTCGCGGCCGTACAACAGCTCGGCAAGACGAGCGGCTTCACCGTCGACGCCACCGAGGACGCGGCGGCGTTCACCGCACGGAACCTGCGCCGCTACGACGCGGTCGTCTTCCTGTCGACGACCGGCGACGTCCTCGACCTGGCCCAACAGACCGCCTTCGAGGGCTACATCCGGCACGGCGGCGGCTACGTCGGCATCCACGCGGCCGCCGACACCGAGTACGACTGGGCGTTCTACGGCGGCCTCGTCGGCGCCTACTTCCAGTCGCACCCGGCGATCCAGCCGGCCAAGGTGGTCGTCGAGGACCGTGCCCACCCGGCGACGTCCGGGCTGTCCCGCACCTGGAACCGGACGGACGAGTGGTACAACTACCGCTCGAATCCCCGGGATCAAGTCCATGTGCTGGCCTCCCTCGACGAGTCCTCGTACACCGGCGGCACCATGAACGGCGATCACCCGATCGCCTGGTGCCAGAACTACCAGGGCGGTCGGGCCTTCTATACCGGCGGCGGCCACACGAAGGAGTCCTACGCGGATCCGGTGTTCCGTCGACACCTGCTCGGCGGGATCCGGTATGCCGTCGGCGACGCACAGGCCGACTGCCGACCGGAGAACGGCTACCGTCCGCTCTTCGACGGCACGGCGGGGTCGCTGGACGGCTGGAAGCAGGCCGGCCCGGGCTCCTTCACCCTGGACGACGACGGCACGCTCACGTCGTCGGGCGGCATGGGGATGCTCTGGTATGCCGCGTCGGGCTTCTCCTCGTACTCCCTGAAGGTCGACTGGAAGATGGCCGGCGCCTCGGGCGACGACAACTCCGGCGTGTTCGTGGGCTTCCCACCCTCGGACGACCCGTGGTCGGCCGTGAACAACGGCTATGAGATCCAGATCGACGCCACCGACGTGCCCGAGAAGACGACGGGTTCCGTCTACGGCTTCCAGTCCGCCGACCTGAAGAAGCGCGACCGCGCGTTGAATCCCCCGGGGGAGTGGAACACGTACGAGATCCGCGTGGAGGGCGAACGCCTCCGTGTCTGGCTCAACGGCGTGAAGATCAACGATTTCACCAACACCGATCCGGCCCGGAGCCTCGTCGACGGGCACCTCGGCATCCAGAACCACGGAGCCGACGACCGGATGTCCTTCCGCGACGTCCGGATCAAGGAACTGCCCACGGAGCCCTCGCTGTCCACGGCTTCGCAGGGCGACTGAGCGGCGGCGGGCGGGAGACGCCGGACTTCCGCCCGCCGTCCTTTCCCCTCTCGACAGGGTTCGCGTCGACAGGGTTTCGCGTACGACGCGCACGAAGCGTTCGACAAGGAGGCTGCCCATGTCCGCGTCCGTTTCCGCGCCGCACGTCGGCGTCTGGCTGATCGGGGCGCGCGGCTCCGTCGCCACCACCGTCGTCGCGGGCTGCGCCGCCCTCACCGCCGGCCTGCACCCGCCGACCGGGCTGGTCACCGAGACACCGGCGTTCGCCGACAGTGGCCTGCCACCCCTCTCGTCCCTGGTCTTCGGCGGACACGACACGGTCGACTGCCCCCTGCCGAAACGCGCGGAGGCACTGGCGGCCGGAGGCGTCCTGCCGCACGGCCTCCCGACGGCCGTCGGAGCCGAACTCGCCGCCGCCGACCGGGAGATCAGGCCGGGCGGCCCGGCCCCCGGCGACCGGCGGGGCGAAGCGCAACTCATCACCGCCTTCGCCGCGGACATACGGGACTTCGTACGGCGGCGCGGGCTCGCCCGGGCCGTGGTGGTGAACGTCGCCTCCACCGAACCGGCCACCAACGGCCCTGCGCTGCCGGCGAGTTCCCTGTACGCGGCGGCGGCCCTGCGCGCGGGCTGCCCCTACGTGAACTTCACGCCCTCTACCGGCCTGCACCACCCGGCGCTCGCAGGGCAGGCCGCCTCCTCCCACCTCCCGTACGCGGGCCGCGACGGCAAGACCGGCCAGACCCTGCTGCGATCCGCCCTGGGCCCGATGTTCACGCAACGCGCCCTGCCCGTCCGGGCCTGGTCCGGCACCAACCTGCTGGGCGGCGGCGACGGCGCCTCCCTGGCCGACCCGGCCGCCGCGGCGGCGAAGAACGCCGGCAAGGAACGAGTGCTGGCGGATGTGCTGGGCGAGATCCCCGAGGGCGAGGTCCACATCGACGACGTCCCCGCGCTCGGCGACTGGAAGACCGCCTGGGACCACATCGCCTTCCACGGCTTCCTCGGCACCCGCATGGTCCTCCAGACCATCTGGCAGGGCTGCGACTCGGCCCTGGCCGCACCCCTGGTCCTCGACCTGGCCCGACTGGTGTCGCGGGCCCACGAGAACGGACTGTCCGGCCCGCTGAGCGAACTGGGCTTCTACTTCAAGGACCCGATGGGGGAGGGGCCGTCGGCACTGGGGGAGCAGTTCGCGGCGCTGGTGGGATTCGCGGAACGGCTTCGCGAGGAGCCGGCCTGCGGTCCTGAGGAGCGGCCGTGAGGAGGAGCAAGACGTCGCATTCATGTGACGGGACGTCACATTCATTTGAGGTGCCCCCGTCCGTTCTCGCACCCGCACATCCCCCCACCGCCAGCCCCCTCCGCTTCGGCTACGGCACCAACGGCCTCGCCGACCTCCGCCTGGACGACGCCCTCTCCCTGCTCGCCGATCTCGGCTACGACGGCGTCGGTCTGACCCTCGACCACATGCACCTCGACCCGCTGGCCCCCGGCCTCGCCGCCCGCACGCGCCGTGTCGCGCACCGGCTGGACGCGCTCGGCCTGGCTGTGACCGTCGAGACGGGCGCCCGCTATGTGCTCGATCCGCGCCGCAAGCACGGCCCCTCGCTGCTGGACCCCGAGCCCGACGACCGCGCCCGCCGCGTCGACCTGCTGATCCGCGCCGTCCAGGTCGCCGCCGACCTCGGCGCCCACGCGGTCCACTGCTTCAGCGGCACCACTCCGCCCGGAACGGACCCGGACACCGCATGGAAACGCCTGGCCGAGTCCCTCGCCACCGTCCTGGACGCCGCCACCACCGCCGGCATCCCCCTCGCCGTCGAACCCGAACCGGGGCACCTGCTCGCCACCCTCGCCGACTTCCACCGGCTCCGCCGGACCCTCGGTGATGCGACGCACCTCGGACTCACCCTCGACATAGGCCACTGCCAGTGCCTCGAACCCCTACCGCCCGCCGACTGCGTCCGCGCCGCCGGCCCCTGGCTGCGCCACGTCCAGATCGAGGACATGCGCCGGGGCATGCACGAACACCTCCCACTCGGTGACGGGGACATCGACTTCCCTCCCGTACTCGCCGCCCTGGCCGCCACCGGCTATCAGGGCCTGACCGTCGTCGAACTTCCCCGCCACTCCCACGCGGGCCCCCACTTCGCCGAACGCTCCCTCCCGTTCCTCCACCACGCGACGGCGACCGCCGCGACTCCGCACGCTCCACTGCCCGACGCACCACCCCCGGGCGAGCCCTCCGCCACCCCCGAAGGGAGCACCCCATGACCGACCCCCGCACCACCCCGGCCACCCACGCCGGGGCCACCCACGGCACCACCCTCGCCCGCACCCCGCCGGACGACCTGCACAGCCACCTCACCGCGCAGCTCGACCAAGCCGCCCGCTCCTGGCTCGACCAGGCCCTCGACGAGGCCGCCACCCACCCCGGCACCCACGGACCCATCTCCGTGTGGGAGCTGCGTCTCGCCGAGGCCGGGCGCCGCTGCGGCCCCGAGCACGCCGACGCCGCCCGCGTCCTCATCCTGGACGCGGCCCACGCCGACACGGACGCCCTCACCCGGGTCTACGTCCAGGGCACGGCCGCCGAACGCCGCGCCGTCCTGCATGCCCTGCCCCACCTGGTCCCCGGCCCCGACGCCCTCCCGCTGGTCGAGGACGCCCTGCGCACCAACGACACCCGGCTCCTTGCCGCCGCCGTCGGCCCCTACGCCGCCCGGCACCTCGACGCCCACAACTGGCGCCACGCCGTACTGAAATGCCTCTTCACCGGAGTACCCGTGGACGAGGTGGCCGAACTGGACCGCCGCGCCCACGCCGATGCGGAACTCGCCCGCATGCTCGGCGACTACGCCGCCGAACGCACCGCCGCGGGCCGTCCCGTTCCCGAAGACCTGCACCGCGTCCTGACCCTGACCGACCCCACGGCCACCCCGCCCGCCGAGCCGAAGGGCGCCGAGCACAGCACCCGCGGCAGCGACGGCAAGGAGTCCTGATGCGCCTCTTCGACCCCCACATCCACATGACCTCCCGGACCACCGACGACTACGAAGCCATGCACACCGCCGGCGTGCGCGCCGTGGTCGAGCCCTCCTTCTGGCTCGGCCAGCCCCGCACCTCTCCCGCCTCCTTCCTCGACTACTTCGACTCCCTCCTGGGCTGGGAGCCCTTCCGCGCCGCCCAGCACGGCATCGCCCACCACTGCACGCTCGCCCTCAACCCCAAGGAGGCGAACGACCCCCGCTGTATCCCCGTCCTCGACGAACTGCCCCGCTATCTCGTCAAGGACCAGGTCGTGGCCGTCGGCGAGATCGGCTACGACTCCATCACCCCCGCCGAGGACACTGCCCTCGCCGCACAGCTCCAGCTCGCCGCCGACCACGAACTGCCCGCCCTCGTCCACACCCCGCACCGCGACAAGCTCGCCGGCCTGCGCCGCACCCTCGACGTCGTCCGGGAGTCCGCGCTGCCACCGGACCGCGTCCTGGTCGACCACCTCAACGAGATCACCGTCAAAGAGGCCAAGGACAGCGGCTGCTGGCTGGGCTTCTCCGTCTATCCCGACACCAAGATGGACGAGGAACGGATGATCGCGATCCTCCGCGCCTACGGACCCGAGCAGGTCCTCGTGAACTCCGCCGCCGACTGGGGCCGCAGCGATCCCCTCAAGACCCGCAGGGTCGGCGACCTGATGCTCTCCGAGGGCTTCACCGAGGACGACGTCGACCGGGTGCTGTGGCGCAACCCCGTCGCCTTCTACGCCCTCAGCGGCCGCCTGAACCTCGACATCACCCCGCCCGACGCCACCCACGAGGGCAACTCCATCCTGCGCGGTGCCCCCAAGACGGAGGCGTGAGCGATGCGCTTCCGCCACCCCGACGGCACCACCGTCCACCTCGCCTACTGCACCAACGTCCACCCCGCCGAAACCCTCGACGGCGTCCTCGCCCAGCTCCGCGACCACTGCGAACCCGTCCGCCGACGCCTCGGCCGCGACCGCCTCGGCATCGGCCTGTGGCTCGCCCGGGACGCCGCCCACGCTCTCGTCAGCGACCCGTCCGCGCTGCGCGGCCTGCGCACCGAACTCGACCGGCGCGGCCTCGAAGTCGTCACCCTCAACGGCTTCCCGTACGAAGGCTTCGGCGCCGAGCAGGTCAAGTACCGCGTCTACAAACCGGACTGGGCCGACCCCGAACGCCTCGACCACACCACCGCCCTGGCCCGCGTCCTCGCCGGACTCCTCCCCGACGACGTCACCGAGGGCAGCATCTCCACCCTGCCGCTCGCCTGGCGCACCGCCTACGACCAGGACCGGGCCGAGAAGGCACACACCGCCCTGCTCACCCTGGCCGAACGCCTCGACGCCCTGCAGGAGTTGACCGGCCGCTCCATCCGCCTCGGCCTGGAGCCGGAACCCGGCTGTGTCGTCGAGACCACCGCCGACGCCATCGCCCCGCTGACCGCGATCGACCACCACCGGATCGGCATCTGCGTCGACACCTGCCACCTCGCCACCTCCTTCGAAGACCCGTACACCGCCCTCGACACGCTCACCCGGGCCGGCATCCCCGTCGTCAAGTCCCAGCTGTCGGCCGCCCTGCACGCCGAACACCCCCATCTCCGCGAGGTCCGCGCGGCCCTCGCCGCCTTCGACGAACCCCGCTTCCTGCACCAGACCCGCACGTCCCCCACTCTCAAGTGCGTTCGAGCGGGAGGGACCCCCATCGCGGCCGGTCTGCGCGGCACGGACGACCTCGGCGAAGCCCTCGCCGGCGACACCCTCCCAGACGCGGCACCCTGGCGCGCCCACTTCCACGTCCCCCTGCACGCGGCCCCCGCCGAGCCCCTCACCTCCACACTCCCCGTACTGAAGGCCGCACTGACCCGACTCGTCGGCGGCCCACACCCGCTCACCCGCCACCTGGAGGTCGAGACCTACACCTGGCAGGCCCTCCCGCCCGAGCTGCGACCCCGCGGCCGCACCCAGCTCGCCGACGGCATCGCCGCCGAACTCGCCCTCGTGCGCGACCTGTTGACGGACCTCGACCTGAAGGAGCTCCCATGAGCACCGCTGCGGAAAGCGGCCCCACCCCGCTCCTCGTCCTCGACGTCGTCGGCCTCACCCCCCGTCTCCTCGACCACATGCCCCATCTCAGGGCCCTCGGCCAGTCCGGCTCCCGCGCCCCGCTCGGCACCGTCCTGCCCGCCGTCACCTGCGCCGCCCAGTCCACCTTCCTCACCGGCACCCACCCCGCCGAGCACGGCATCGTCGGCAACGGCTGGTACTTCCGCGAGCTCGGCGACGTACTCCTGTGGCGCCAGCACAACGGCCTCGTTTCCGGAGACAAACTCTGGGACGCCGCCCGCCGAGCCCACCCCGGCTACACCGTCGCCAACATCTGCTGGTGGTACGCCATGGGCGCCGACAGCGACATCACCGTCACTCCCCGCCCCATCTACTACTCCGACGGCCGCAAGGAACCCGACTGCTACACCCGGCCCCCGGCCCTGCACGACGAACTCACCGAGAAACTCGGCACCTTCCCCCTCTTCCACTTCTGGGGACCCGGCGCGGACCTGGTCTCCAGCCGCTGGATCATCGACGCGACCCGTCACATCATGCGCACCCGGCACCCCGACCTGACCCTCTGCTACCTCCCTCACCTCGACTACGACCTGCAGCGCTTCGGCCCCGACGACCCACGCTCCCTGAAAGCCGCCGCCGACCTGGACCGGGCCATGGCCCCGCTCCTGAACGACGCCCGCGCCGAAGGCCGTACCGTCGTCGCCCTGTCCGAGTACGGGATCACCCGCGCGGACCGCCCCGTCGACATCAACCGTGCCCTGCGCCGCGCCGGCCTGCTGGAGGTGCACACGCAGGACGGCATGGAGTACCTCGACCCCATGGCGTCCCGCGCCTTCGCCGTCGCCGACCACCAGATCGCCCACGTCTACATACGCCGGCCCGAGGACCTGGACGCCACCCGGGCCGCACTCGCCGACCTGCCCGGAATCGAGCAACTCCTCGACGACGAGGGCAAGAAGGCCCACCACCTCGACCATCCGCGCTCCGGCGAACTCGTCGCCGTAGCGGAGCCGGACGCCTGGTTCACGTACTACTACTGGCTCGACGACGCCCACGCGCCCGACTTCGCGCGACTCGTCGAGATCCACCGCAAACCCGGCTACGACCCGGTCGAACTCTTCATGGATCCCCTCGACCCCTACGTCAAGGTCAAGGCGGCCACCGCACTGGCCCGCAAGAAACTCGGCCTGCGCTACCGCATGGCGGTCGTGCCCCTCGACCCGTCACCTATTCGAGGCAGCCACGGCCGCCTCCCCACGAGCGACGACGACGGTCCGCTCCTCATCTGCTCCACCCCCCGCGCTGTCGGCGACCGCGTCGCGGCCACCGACGTGAAAGCACTGCTGCTCCAACTCGCCGGTCTCACCTGACCGGCACCACCGGACCGGTCACTTCCGACTGGTCACCAGTGAAGCACTCACCACTGACAACGCCCCGCGACCCGAGGAGTTCCAGCATGAGCCGCATGCACCGGATCGACCCCGAACTCACCCACCGCCTGACCAGACGAGGCATGCTCGGCGTGGCCGCCGGCGCCACCGCCGCCGCCCTGCTCGGCGCCGCCGCGACCCCGGCCGCCGCCACCGAGACCGCGACCGCAGCCGCCGGCCGCGGCCGTCCCGTCCTGCCGCCCGGCCGCCTCGGCATCCAGCTCTACAGCCTGCGCGACAAGGTTTCCACGCTGGGCTTCGCCCCCGTCTTCGCCGAACTGGAGAAGTACGGCTACGACGAGGTCGAGTTCGCCGGCTACACCCAGGGCTCGGCCGGCCCGATCACGCTCGCCCAGCTCAAGCGGCTGGCCAGGAACCACGGCCTGAACCCGATCGGCAGCCACGTCGGCTACTACTCCGACGACCCGAACGCCTACACCTTCGCCCAGAACCTCACCAAGGTCCTCGACGACGCCCAGGCCCTCGGCCTCAAGCACATCGGCACCGCATCCGGCCCGTTCCGCTACGGCTCCACCGTCGACGCCTGGAAGCGCGCGGCCGAGGAGTTCAACACGTACGGCGCGGCGGCGAAGGCACGCGGCATGAAGTTCTACCAGCACAACCACTCCGACGAGTTCGGCTTCGCCACCGACAACCCCAAGGTCCGCCTCTACGACGTCCTGCTCGCCGAGACCGACCCCGACCTGGTCTTCCTGGAGATGGACATCTTCTGGGCGTACGCCGGCCAGTTCCGCTTCTCGAAGCGACCCGACGGCACGCCCGCCCCCTTCGAACCCCTCGACTACGTCCTCAAGCAGCCGCACCGCTACCCGCTCTTCCACGTGAAGGACGGCGTCAGCGACCCGTCGAACCAGTTCGGCTACCGCATGGTCGACGTCGGCGACGGCGACATCGACTACCAGCGGTTCATCTCCGCCGTGACCCGGCTGCGCGGCGAGCGACTGGCCCACCACTGGCAGACCGAGCACGACCAGCCGACCGAGTCCTTCACCTTCGCGCGCCGCTCCAGCGAGTACCTGCACTCGCTGCGGGAGAAGTGCTGACGGAGCGCGTACACACAAGGTGAGGCGGGACCCCGCGGGCGCAGGGGGCGCTCCCCGCCCGATCGGGGTCCCGCCGTCGTGTAGCGGGGGGCCGGTCAGCCCTGGGTGGCCGCGGCCCGCAGGGCGATGCGGTCCTGTCCCGCGTACACGTTCATGGAGGTGCCGCGCAGGAAGCCGACCAGTGTCAGGCCGGTCTCGGCGGCGAGGTCGACGGCGAGAGAGGAGGGGGCCGAGACCGCGGCGAGCATGGGGATGCCGGCCATCACAGCCTTCTGGACCAGCTCGAACGACGCCCGGCCCGACACCAGCATCAGGGTGCGGGACAGCGGAAGGCCTCCGTTCTGCAGGGCGCGGCCGACGAGTTTGTCGACCGCGTTGTGGCGGCCGACGTCCTCGCGTATGTCGAGGAGTCGGCCGTCCTCCGTGAAGAGGGCGGCTGCGTGGAGGCCCCCGGTCCGGTCGAAGACCCGTTGGGCCGCGCGGAGCCGGTCGGGGAGGCTCGCGAGGAGTTCGGGTTCGACGCGGACCGGGGGAGCGGTGTCGCCCTTGGTGTCGTCGATGGGCCAGCGGGTGGTCGTACGGACGGCGTCGAGGCTGGCCTTGCCGCACAGGCCGCAGGAGGAGGTGGTGTAGACGTTGCGTTCGAGGGTGATGTCTGGGATGACCACGTTGGGGGTCGTCCTGACGTCGACCACGTTGTAGGTGTTGGAGCCGTCTACGGTCGCCCCGGCGCAGTAGACGATGTTCTGCAGATCGGATACGGCAGCCAGTACACCCTCGCTGACCAGGAATCCGGCGGCGAGTGCGAAGTCGTCGCCGGGGGTGCGCATGGTGATCGCGAGTGGCTTGCCGTTCAGGCGGATCTCCAGCGGTTCCTCGGCGACGAGCGTGTCCGGGCGGGCGGAGACCGCCCCGTCGCGGATGCGGATCACCTTGCGTCGTTCCGTGACTCGTCCCATGGCCGGCCTCAGCTCCGTACCGCCGCGACCGGCAGCTTCTCGATGCGGATCGCGGCGGCCTCGAACTCCGCCGCCCCCGCGATCGGACAACTGACCTTGGCCGTCGGCTGGTTGATGTCCCTTTTTTCCGCGTCTTCGGCGTTTTCCGCGACGCGCATGGTCATGAACGCCAGGCCGGGCCGCAGCGCCGGGTCCACCCACACCGGAGCCACCAGCGAGCCGCGCCGTGTGCAGATCCGCACCTCCTCACCGACCACGACGCCGTACCGCTCGGCGTCCTCCGGACTCAGCTCGATGCACTCGCGCCGCCGCAGCGGCGACGCGGAACTGCCCCTCCGCACACTGGTGTTGTGCGCGTCGAGGCGGCGTCCCGTGGTGAGCCGGACCGAGTACCGCTCGTCCGTCAGGTCCACGGGAGGATCGTGCCGGACGAGTCGGAAGGACACGCGCGGATCCCGCCCGGTGGCCGTGGTGTCGGTCTCCGCCCGGCCGTCGGCCCTGTCCTGGGCCGTCAGCAGCTGCGCGGGACCGAGTCCGTGGCCGGTCAGCAGGGAAAGGTTGATCAGGGCGTGGACGTTGTCGGTGCCGTTGTCGCGTGCCGTGACACCCGGTGGCCGGGGCGACCGGGCGTAGCTGTGGGCCAACTCCCTGATGGCGGCTGCCGGCACACCTGTCACCTTCTCCGCGAGCGACAAGGTCCAGGGCTCGACGAGCTGCCGGTACTCCTCGAAGCCCGTCGTCGCTCGCTCGATGAAGTCATGGTCGGCGAGGCCCGCGTGGATGATCTCGCGGCCGATCGCACAGGCCATCGGGACGTCGGTGCCGGCCTTCGGCCGGAGCGGGCCCTCCGTCCATTCGGGGCGTTTCCTCATGCGGCGGTCCGCAGGGCGAGCAGGTCGGAGATGGCGTGGACTGTGCGCAGGGTGGGCACCTGGACTCCGGTGATCTCCGCCAACTCGACCACGGCGGCCAGGAGTACGTCGAGTTCGAGCGGCTTGCCGCGTTCCAGGTCCTGGAGCGTGGAGGTGCGGTGGTCGCCGACGCGTTCGGCGCCGGCGAGACGGCGTTCGATGGAGACGCCGACCTTGCAGCCGAGGGCCTCGGCGACCGCGAGGGTCTCGGCCATCATGGTCTCGATGACCTTGCGGGTGCCGCCGTGCAGGCACATCTGCCGCATGGTGGCGCGCGCCAGCGCGCTGATCGGGTTGAAGGAGATGTTGCCGAGCAGCTTGATCCAGATGTCGCCGCGCAGGTCTGGCTCGACCGGACACTTCAGCCCGCCGGCCTGCATCGCCTCGCTGAACTGCACACAGCGGGAAGAGACACTGCGGTCGGGCTCGCCGATGGAGAACCGGGTGCCCTCCAAGTGCCGTACGACACCTGGTCCTTCGAGCTCGGTCGCCGCGTAGACGACGCACCCGATGGCCCGACTGGGCGCGAGCACCGCACTGACCGCGCCGTTCGGGTCCACGCTCTGGATGCGGTGGCCTTCGTGGGGGCCGCCGTGCCGGTGGAAGTACCACCAGGGGATGCCGTTCTGGGCGGCGATCACCGCCGTGGTGTCGTGGAGGAGAGGCTCGATGAGCGGCCCGCACGCCGCGTACGAGTTGGCCTTGAGGCCCAGGAAGACGTAGTCGACCGGGCCGATGTCGGCGGGGTCGTCGGTGGCGTGGGCACGGGCGGTGAAGTCGCCGCGCGGGCTGAGGACTTGGACGCCGTGCTGCCGCATGGCCGCCAGATGCGGTCCGCGGGCGATGAGGTGCACGTCGGCACCGGCGCGGTGGAGCGCGGCGCCGACGTAGGCGCCGATCGCTCCGGCGCCGAGGACTGCGACTTTCACTGTGTGGCGCTCCGTTCGGTTGAGGGATACCGAGGAACTGTCGAACTCTGTCGACTGAATATTGTCTACAGGATGGAGTCGGCGGCAGCAAGGGTTGTGACGCCCGGGTCTGCTCGGCACCTTCCCGTGCCTACCTGGCGTTTGTGCGCCGTAGACTGTAGGCGAAAGCCAATTCATAATCGGCTTTGTGCTGCAGCGACGGCGCTGCCCAGAAGGGACCGCGATGTTGCCGACGACAGGACTGCCGCGGGGCTCGGTACCCAAGCTCGAGCGCCCCGGCCCGTTGCGCGACCGTGTCTACGAGGCGCTGCTCGAGCTGATCACGACCCGTGCCCTGCAGCCCGGTCAGCATCTGGTCGAGAGTGAGCTCGCCGGGCATCTGGGGGTCTCCCGGCAGCCGGTGCGTGAGGCGTTGCAGCGACTCAGTACCGAGGGCTGGGTGGACCTGCGGCCCGCCCAGGGTGCGTTCGTGCACGAGCCCACCGAGGAGGAGGCCGACCAACTCCTCACCGTCCGCACCCTGTTGGAGACCGAGGCCGCCCGGCTCGCCGCCGCGAACGCGGGCCCGGAGGCCATCGCCGCGCTCGAGGAGTTGTGCGCGGAGGGCGAGCACGCGGTCGCCGCCGACGACGTGGACGGGGCGGTCGCGACCAACGCCCGTCTGCACGCCAAGGTCATGGAGCTCGCGGGCAACACGGTCCTCGCCGCGCTGGCCGCACAGGTCGACCGCCGGGTGCGCTGGTACTACACGCCGGTCGCCCGGCAGCGCGGCCACCAGTCGTGGATCGAGCACCGCGAGCTGATCGCTGCGATCGGCGACCGCGACGAGCAGCGCGCGATGAAGGTCATGCGCGCCCACACGGAACACACACGGAAGACGTACCACGAGCGCGAGAAGTAGCGCCCGGTATCCGGATCCGACGTATCCGACGGATGCGACGTATCCGACGGATGCGACGGATCTGGCGGCCCTCCCTGAGGAGGGCCGCCTGATGCCGAACCGCCTTGCTCAGGTGGCCGCTTGCGGCTGCGGTGCCGAGGTTCCGGCCCGCGTCCGCCCCGGCTGCCGCAGCAGCAGGGCGATCGCCGCCGCGACCATCGAGGTGGCGCCGGCCAGGGCGTACGCCCCGTCGTAGCCCCAGGCCGCGACCACCATGGAGCCGAGGCCGCCGCCGAACAGGCCGCTGATCAGCTTGCCGCTGTACACCAGCCCGTAGTTGGAGGCGTTGTAGTTCTCCCCGAAGTAGTCCGGGGTGAGCGCCGCGAACAGCGGGTAGAACGCGCCGCCGCCGAAGCCGGAGAGGAAGGCGAAGAACAGGAACAGCGATTCGCTCTTCACGTCGCCCGCCCAGATCACGCCGAACTGGGCGAGGCCCAGGACGACGATCACGAACACCAGGGTGGACTTGCGGCCCCACTTGTCGGACAGCCAGCCCACGACACCGCGGCCGATGCCGTTGATGACGGCCATGACCCCCATCGACGAGGCCGCCACCAGCGGGCCGAAGCCCACCTCCTTCGCGAAGTCGACCTGGAAGGAGATCCCGAAGATCGACACGCCCGCGGTCATCACGAGGGCGATCCACATCAGGGGAAGCATGCCGGTCCTGACGGCCTCCTTGGGCGTGTACTGCTTCACCGCGGGAGGGTTCTTCGCCAGGCTGTCGGCCCCCTTCTCGTTACCGCCGTAGGTCAGCGGGTCGATGTCCGCGGGCCACCAGTTCTTCGGCGGATCCTTGAAGAAGAACGCGCACCCGATGACCACCACCATGATGTAGCAGCCGATGAGGTCCAGGACGCGGTGGTAGTTCGCGGTGTCGAAGCCGTAGTTGAAGATGAAGATGAACGGCAGTGATCCGTACGCGAAGCCGCCGTTGACGAACCCGGTCCTGGCTCCCCGGCGTTCGGGGAACCACTTGCCGACCATGTTGATGCAGGTCGCGTAGACCAGACCGGCGCCGAGCCCGCCCACGACGCCGAATCCCAGGATCGCCAGCCACACGTTGCTCAGGTGCGACAGGGCGAGGAACCCGACCACGCACATGCCCGAGCCGATGTACATGGCCCTGCGCGCGGTCAGTACGCCCTTCTCCCGCAGCCAGCCCGCGGGGAAGGCGATGCCGGCCTGGAAGAACACCCAGACACTGAGGATCCAGAAGGTGTTGCTCTGCGTCCAGCCGTGGGCGTGGGACAGGGTGTCCTCGGCCGAGCCGTACGCGTACTCGAAGACGCTGATGGCCATCATGGCGATCCACGGCAGATACACCATGAGTTTCCGGGAGTGACCGAGGATGTCCCGGTCACTCTCGCCGACGCGGTAGACGCGGCCGTGGGTGTCGGTCACTTCGCGGTAGGGACGGTGTGCGGCGTCGGGGTGTGCGGAGTAGGACTGTGCGGAGTTGGAGCTCTTGCTGTTTGCTGCGTACGAATCTGCCGTCATTTCAGGCCATTTCCTCGCCGAGCGGTTGCGGGTTGGGGACGGTCAGACGACTGGTCTTGGGCCTGCCGGGCGCCTTGAGGAACAGCGCCAGCACGGCGGAGCCCAGGCCGATGCAGCCGGCCATGACGAACGCGCCCTCGTAGTCCCACGCGCCGACCACGATCGAGCCGACTCCGGAGCCCACGAGGCCCGAGATGAGCTTCGAGCTGTAGACCATGCCGTAGTTGGATGCGTTGTTGTTCTCACCGAAGTAGTCCGCGGTCATGGCGGCGAAGAGGGGGAAGATCGCGCCGCCGCCGAAGCCGGAGACCATGGAGCAGAAGAGGAAGAACGGCATGCTGCCCATCTGGCCGGAGACCAGCACGCCGAACTGGGCGGTGCCCAGCACCAGACACACGATGATCAGGGTGTGGCGGCGGCCGAACTTGTCGGAGATCCAGCCGATCACGCCGCGTCCAGTGCCGTTGACGATCGCCTTCAGCGACATCGCCGTGGCCACGATCCCGCCGGCGAAGCCCATGTCCTTGCCGAACGGCACCTGGAAGGCGATGCCGAAGATGTTGATCCCGGCCGTGCACAGCAGACAGAACCACATCATCCACAGGACGGGCGTGCGCGCGGCCTCCTTCGGGGTGTACTGCTTGACCGCCGGCGGGTTCTTCTCCAGCGCCCGCCGGATCTTCGGGTCGTCGGTCAGCTTGAGCGGGTCGACGTGCGGCGGCCACCAGTTCTTCGGCGGGTCCTTGAAGAACCACCCCGCGAACGCCACTACGGCGCAGCAGATGAGGCCGACCATCACCAGGACGGTCTCGTAGTTGCTCAGGTCCATGTACGAGGTGAACAGGAACACGAAGGGCACCGAGCCGTAGGCGAAACCGCCGTTGACCATGCCGGTCTTGCCGCCCTTGCGCTCCGGATACCACTTGCCGACCATGTTCACGCAGGTCGCGTAGACCAGGCCGGCGCCGATGCCGCTGCACACGCCGAAGCCGAGATAGGCGACGATCACGCTCGGCGCGAACGCCAGCGAGAGATACCCGAGGATCGTGCCCAGCGCGCCGAGCATCATCGCGTACCGCGCGGGGAGCTTTCCGCTCTCCCGCAGCTGTCCGGCGGGGAAGGCCACGGCCGCCTGGAAGAACACCCAGACGCCCATCAGCCAGAAGATGTGCCCACTGCTCCACAGATGCGCCTCGTGCAGTGTGTCCTCGGCCGACGTGAACGCGTACTCCGAGGAACTGATGCCCAGCATGCCCATCCACGGGAAGAGCACCATGGTCCATCGTGGCCGTCCCATGATGTGCCGATCGGTCTCCCCGATCCGGTACACGCGGCCGTTGCGGTCCGTCACCTCCCTGTAGGTGGCGGATTTCGAATAGTCGATGGTTGTCATCTTGTCCAAGCACTCCTTGCGTCGAAAGTTCTGGCCAGCGCCCCCTGTACCAATGCCTTTCGTGCGCGCACGGGTCCCGGAGCCTGCCGACGCGCACCGTCGGCCGACCCCCGTGCAGGTTCACCTCCTCACGTCAGATCACCCCGCTCGACTTCAGTAGGCGAAGTTCCTCGTCGCCGAGGCCGAGTTCGCCGATGTAGATCTCTTCGTTGTGTTGGCCGAGGAGGGGTGAGGTGGTGATGTGGACGGGGGAGTCGGAGAGTTTGAGTGGGCTGCCGACGGTGGTGAAGGTGC